>JANNON010000035.1:0-8350 GCA_031399105.1 Blastocatellia bacterium
ATCGCGGTTAATCGCCATAAGCTCAGCTCAGTTTCAAGTCATACCGAGTGCCCTTGGGCCCAACGCTGATAGGAAGCGTAAGGGTGCGGGGTGAGAAGAACTTGGTTGTAATGAATCGAGGATTGTTCAACGGTTGTGCACAGTCCACATCTCACTAATCGCGACATCGCGCCAAAAATTTCCAACCGTCCCCAACTCGACGCTTCAACCTTCTCGCACCTACTCAATCTCTTGTGGGAAACAGATCATTCCATAACCATCGCGCGGTTGGGTTGGCCTGCTAAAAACTGAAGGTGCACTTTTAATTGGAAAAAAAGATGAGAGCAACCAGTTTCTATTATCAAATTCTGCTATTCGACTTTGCTTTCTGCTATGTCTTTGCAGATCTTGCTACGGCAGGATCTCTGCACCCTGGTATGACGCACTCGGAGAGTGTTTTCGGTATTGAGCAGGCGTCGCACCCATTAGATTCTTAAAGCAGACGACAAAGCGGGTCACGCTCGAGAAGCCCACAGATGCCGCAATCTCTTTGACTGAAAGAAAACTTGATTCCAAATAGCTCTTCGCTTTCGCGAGGCGCAGTTGAGTTAGGTACTGCTGCATCGAGAGTTCCATCTCGCTTTTGAACAAGTGAGCCAGTCGGCCAGGTGATAGGTTTACCAGTCTGGCGATTTCCTCTATCGCAATTTGCTTGTGAGAATTTCTTATCAACAAAATCACCACCACTTGAATTCGTCGATCAAGCGGACGTGGAATATTCGCGTTTGTGAATTGAGCATCTGCGTGGACGCTGCGTAGTGGAACAGTACTAGACTGATTCATACCCCACGCGACCCTATGTTTAGATAACTCTGAATCCATGATCACCTCGACGGCTGGCTCCTCAGCAAACAAGTCCTCAATTACGAAGGAACATCTGACGCGGCCTGGCCGGCATCGATCAGGTACGCTGTCTGTGATTGCTCTTATGGGTAAAGTTTGTGTTCGGCCATCTTGTCCGTCTCTGCCAAGTCGACCATCTCCAGGCCAACCTTTTGTAAATTAGTCCGCTAATCGTTGCGATGTTTAGAACACCCCTATCGCGCTTTTGCGTTACGACTCTTCGTTTTCCGCTCTTTGAATCCTGGGTCGGCTGCAGCCCGGTACTTGCCCGGTGTTGTTCCATAGGCTGCCTTAAAGCTGCGCGCGAAGGAACTCGCATCAGACATCCCGACGCGATTCATCACTTCTTTCACCGTCAGAAACTCCGTTGCTAATAATTTCCGAGCTTTCTCTAGCCGCACCTGCGTAAGGAAACGTTGCGGCGAAGTTCCCATGCCCTCTTGGAAGAGGTGACACAAGCGCCAGCGTGACAGATTGACAGTATCTGCCAGCTCAGTCAGCGTAAGCCTTCGGTGGTAGTTCCCTTTGATAAAGGACGCTACATAATCAACTCGTTGGTCCATCTGGGCAGCAAAGACTTACGAGCGCAGCTTTCGAAGAGTCGCCAACGGCGGATCAGATATCAGAAAATTTGCGGGCGGTAACCAGTCGACAGCGTGAAAGCCAACGAAGAACCATGAAGACCACTCAAGCCCGCAGTGGGACCTGCCGGTTCTGATGTTGGGATATTGCTCCGATTAGGTGTCGCGAGGTGCGCCGGTGTCTATTACAACTAACAGTGGCGCCTCTGTATATCCCACCTCAGGTGACGTTTCAACGAACTTGTACACGCTGATCTTGCTAATTCTAGGGATATCTTGCCGACACATCAGGCTCTTCCGCAGCCGTCCCTGGTCCAGCGCGAGGCACTCTCCATCATCAAGAGTGCGACTCGCACTTGCCGGGATAGTTACAAAGATTCTTGTATCCCAATCATTGGTTATGGAAAGTTGGTGGAAACGTTACCGAAAGAAAACGGGAAGACTCTACGGAGGTGATGAATTGGTGAAGGGATGTGGTGATTGTCCTGCCGGGATTGTTAAATTTCGCCATTTAATCGACCGCGAAATCGTATTGCTCAGTGGGTCCATTGGGTATGCCGCTCAAGCCAATCTCGTAATGCCCTCGGGCCAAAGATTGGGCCGGAAGACGCAGTCTTACGACCTTTCCCGCAAAGTTCTTTTCAGCATGAAGGTTAGGAATGGTGAACGCCTCTGAACCACCGACGCGACGAAGCACGGCCGCATAGCTCTGAGGCTCCTCTCTTTGCGTCCACAGAAGCTGGAGCTCAATAATGCGGTAGGCTGAGCGAGAAGCCACTTCGGAAGGGGGATGGATACTTCTGAGTGAAACTGGTGGAACCATCACTGCCAACATCTGCGGGTGGTCCTTACTAAGAGTCGATATTGAATTGAGTTCTGTAAGTTCCCGTTCAAGGGCCAAGCGCAGATTGGTGTCTCGCTCTTTTTGATTGTTCCACTGAATTAACCACATTGCTGCGACTACGAGTAATACTGCTGACACAGCGATTGGAATGTAAAATCTCCGTTCTCTAGACCAGGGTGATGAAATGAAGCCGCGCAACTTTTGAACAATTGAAGTTCTCGCTCTATCTCGTTGAGCCTCCAACAACGCATACTCCCTGATGGACGCTGCTATTCTGAACTTCCTACGTTGCCTAGGTTCATGGGCGTATATCTCGAGAAATGTAGCCGAATCTGATTCCGAAAGACTGCCCTCGAGATACTCTTCGACCAATTCATCCTCGGCGATCAGGATTCTCTCTTTGGTCTCTGGATTCGACATAAAGAGGCGCTCGATTTGCTGGCGTTCTGAATCACTGACTGCACCCAGGAGAAATCGCCTGGCCAACTCCTTAGTCATGGGTCGTTCGTTCATTGTTTTTGCCCCCTGACTGTCTCGGCCTCGCTGACAATGGAATTTAGGTCAATCCGTTTCATCTTTTCCTCGCTCATCAAGGCAGATCTCGATGCACTCCTCCAGGCTTACGCGTGTCCGGAGCATCCTGACTCGAAGGGTTTCAATGGAACAGCCAAGCTGCCGTGCCATCTCCGCTCGGTGAACAATCTTGGCCTGTTTTTCTCTGGCGTAGTAAGCGAGTATTAGGTCCCGCTTATCTTTAGGAAGTTTTCGCAAACACTTGCTAAGGCATTCGCTCCGCTTTCCAGAGCTTTCCTCTTCCTCTTGGCGAGGGGCTTCCACGAGTTCGATTCCTTCGATTGAAACATGCGATCTAACCTTCTTCCGATACTCCCTAACCAGATTCTTAGCGACACCATAAAAAAAGAGCTTTGGGTTTCCTTCGAATGTTTCTCTTAAGCGGGGCACCTGCCTGGCAACTCGATCGAAAGCTTCATCCGTCATGCCCTCAGGATCCGCACACCGGTTCCACAAAAATATTCTGAGGAGGGAATGACGAAGATCCAGATAAACGGAAACCGCCAGCTCACGATCTGAGTTTAGCCAGGTGAGAAGATCACCAAACCTGTCGGGTGGAAAATCCGAGTTTCGTGGCATTTCGTCAGCGACTGCGATAATCGAGGTCGAAGCTAAACGTGGAAGTATTGCAGCCCGGGTTAAGCCAACCCGGCCCCCCGGCGAGCGCGCCGTCTAAATTGCAGAATAATCACCCCTGCCGAAATCAAAGCCATCGCGACTAACACCATCAGAACCTTCGGAAGCGACGGCTCGTTACTGACGACGATTCGTTCTCTGTACTCTCCTTGTAATCCGAATCCCGCCCAGAAGAAAGGTGCACTCCAGGCTTTCTCTTCCCGGATTTTCTGTTTCGCCGATCTCAGGGCCGCAGCCGGGGTCATCCCATCTCGCAACATCGCTTCATAAAAATGTTTCATCAGTTTGGCTGTCGCTCGATCGTCAACTTTCCAAAGACTTGTTACCACGCTCCTCGCTCCTGCGTACATGAAACCGCGTGTCAAACTTACGACCCCTTCGCCCTTCACGTCTTTCCCCAGGGCTGTATCACAAGCACTCAAAACTACGAGCTCGGCTGAAAGATCCAGTTTATAGATATCCTGCAGAGCCATGAATCCAACTATCTTGCTGCCGTCAGGTTGGACCATGGATAGAACTATACCTGACAACTCCGGATGTTCGCTGTTGAAGAAGCCATGCGTAGCAAAATGAACTATCTGATATCCACCAACAGCCGGTCTCAAGACAGTTTCGCGATTGGCGTCGAATGCCCTGGCAACCATGGTCGTTCCGCGCGGCGCCGTCGCAACAATTGCGTCGGCTTCTTCTGAAGAGTGCACCAGCCGGCCTGGACCACCGCCTCGCGCAAAGCCCCTCAACGCAACGGGATTGGAATATTGATCCGAACCTAAGGAAACAATGTCCGGATCTGTTCTTGTAGTTTGGAGGCGACCATCGTTGATGTCGAAGACTGGATCCGCAAATATCGCAACGATCTTATCGCTGGACACTACCTTACGTTTCTGCTGCCGAATCGCTATTAAGGTCAAAAACGACGGGAGCACCACGACTTCATTTGTATCGATTACGGCGGGCGGCAGCTTGCCGGCAGCCGGAGCGACCAGTGTTGACTGAGGCAAGGGCAAAGCGTCGTAAGGGATGTACTGCAACATTCCTTCGCTTACGATCACGATTCTCTTTGTGCGAAGTTGATTGGCAACCGGACCCAGCAACAACTGGCTTAAGTTCAGCGCTTTTTCATCATACAAACGATCCGATGCTTCGACGTTGACCTGATAATCGCCAACTCTGTTCTCCGCAACTTCCTGCCGCGCGGTGAGTAGTTTGTAAACCTCGCGGCCCGCATCCTCCAGAGTCGAACGCGCGGGCAATTCGTAACTCAGTAAGGAGTCTGCGGTTACTGCCCAAAGATAACTACGTTCATCTCCGAGGGCGTATTCGAGCAGGACTGTATTGTTGTCCCGGAGTTCAGCTTGAACCTGATCCAGAGTCAACGAATTTGACTGATTAAAGCCCGGTAAGCTCGGCTCCCCCTCTTTCAGTTGGGCATCTATCTCCTGGTATTCGGCCCTCAACAGATTCACCTGGCGCGCGACTTCCTCCTTTTCCTCCTGATCCTTTCCAGAGATGGAAAGATCCATTTGATACTGCGCCTGTGCTCGAAGCAGACCACGCAAGTTGCGCTCACGCACAAGCAGTTCAGGAGCTACTCCTTGACGAATATCGGCACGTGCTTCAGTGAGAATATCCAGCAAGGAGCGCGCGCGCGCTCTTTCGCTCGTAAAAAACGCTTCTGCGTGGAATCCCTGATCAGGTCGCTGTTGATGGAGTTGCATCAAGATATCGATACATAGATCGTAATGCTTGCGCTTACCTGAGAAGTATGAGATCCGAAAGTCCGAACTGGCGACGTTTGTTCGCAAATCCTCGATGAGTTCGATCGATTTTTCTACTGCGGTCAAGGCATGGTCTAGATTGCCGCGATCGCGTTGCGCGCGAGCAATGTTGTACCAGGAAGAGACTATTACGGCTTTGTCACCGGCTTGCTCGCTTAGCTTTAGCGCGCGTTCATATGACCTTAATGCTTCCTGCTTTTCTCCGCGGCTGAAGTAAACATCGCCCAGCCTGTTCCATGCCGTAGCTTGCCCCCGGCGATCAGAAATACTTGCATAGAACTTCAGAATCTTTTGGTACTGCCTGATCGCTTTGTCTAGGTTGCCTTGAGCCGCATAAAGGACGGCAACTTCGGTGAGCGCATTCGCTTCAGTGCGAACTTTCTTTGCTGAACGGCTCAGTTTCAAACACTCTTCGTAGTGCGCGAGAGCCTGCTCGCTTTCCCCGATCAGGCCGTAGACTCTGGCAACACTCAGTAAACCGAGGGTAGCAAAATCCAGGCTGGCACTATCCTGAAAAAGCGCCAGCGCCTTTTGATAATACCCAAGAGAAGTCCTGTAGTCTGTTAGGAACTCGTAGGCCTGGCCCACCCCGTTTACGGCGATCGCTTCGCTCTGTCGATCGCCGATTGCTCGAAAGATATCGATCGCTTCGCGGTGGAGCTTGATGGCCTGCACCTCGTTCCTATTCACGGATTGCCATAATCCAAGCGCAGTGAGAGACAACCCCTCCCCCGTCTTATCTCTCGTCGCCCGGTATAGTTTCAAACCGTGCGAAACCTCCGCGACCGCCTTTACCGGATCGCCTAAACTTCCCAGGATGTAGCCCAAGAACAGATGGGCTCTAGCTGAGCCAGTTCGGTCACCAATCTCATCAAAAAGTTTAATCGCCTCCTCGAATTCTTTCGAAGACTTGAGTAGATTTCCTTTCGAGTAAGTAACTTCACCTAAATTGAGAAGGTTCCTCGCGTAATTATGCTTAACGGTAACGGGCTGATTGGCATGTTGATCGAAAGCAAGCAACTTCATTGACTCAGCAACTTGCTTTTGCGCTTGATCATTATCACCAAGGTAGGATTGGAGACGACCAGATTCGGCAAGGGCCCTGGACTCTTCAACTCTAGCTCCGGCACTCTTTGCCTGGGCGGCGGCCTTCTGGTATCGCTGCAAAGCTTCACGGTATTGGCCTAACACCAGGTAGACCTCTGCGGCCCGAAGAGCGGCAATCGCTGCATTTCGCGAATGATGTAAGGAGTGCCAAATCAGCGCTGCTTCGTCATATTCATCAACCGCTTGACGTAGTGATTTCTCCGTCCAATCCGCCCGCAGGAGGGTTGCGTTCGCAGTCGCCCGTTGCGCCATGTCACGCCTCCGATCGAAGGGAGTAGCAGGTTTGATAGGTTCTAACTTTAATGCATAGCGGCGGCGGGACTCGCTTAGTTCGAGCGAGTGGATCTCCAGTACGTACTTACCGGCCGACTCAGATAGTATCGAAAGGTCTAATGGCTCAAAGCAGTAACTGACCTGTTCGAGCAGTTTCTTGCCGGCCGGATCGTAGATAGTTAACGACAGTGCGAAATCACCTTTATCGATCGAAAGTCGAAGCAGGTCTCCGTGACTCAACCAAATTCCGAGAACGTCTTTTGCGCCCGTAGTTAGCTCTCGGTTTATGGTCGTTCCGGCAGTAAGATCCGTGAACTCAGCATTTCCTCCAGACACCTCAGGCGGAGTTTCTGCTGTGCCAGTTGGCAGACACACAACCAAGAGCAGCAGGAGAGAGAAAAACTTCGACGCCACAGAACGTCGTAGAGGGGTGTGGTGAGAGCTATCGCTGCATTTGTTTGTCATGGGCGTTTCAATTTCCTTGCGGCAAGCCTACCGTGCGAGCGAGCAGGAGCATTCAGCTATCTCCCTTTATGAGGTTAGAAAGCGGTCTTGTAGCATGGATAACTGGTGACCTTCAATTGATTCGCGGGTTAGGCAATTAGCGCTGCGTTGTTGCGCAACTTATATAAGAGGAGGAGGGCAGCCCAGTTAGCGGCTACCCTCTCGAGGCGAAGATGTTCTAGGTTGTGAAGGTCAAGGCTGGATTAGCGACCGTCCCTGAGGCCTTTGCCGAGTCCCGATCTTTCACCCGTTCCCTTCCCCCCGGCTCCTCGCCAATCAACCATAACCCCGACCCTCGTACCTGCCATTTTTCCCGACTTCCGAGCACCAAATGTCCGCACCTGCGACGCTTCTGCAGTGCTCTGCAACGCCTTTTGCTTTCTACTTGCTGGCATTTCTCTTTCTCCTTTTTTAAGTGCTAGTACAGCAGTCACCAACACGTTTCATTTAAACCGGACGTGAATGAGCGGCCTTAACGCATTCACGTCTGCATGCCGGACAAGTGCTCTTGAATACTTAACTTCGGCGGAACGAGCGCTTACTTTTCACGTCCTCCGCGCTACGGACGGATTGATCTTTTCGTGCAACTCGTTCGTGCGAGATATATGTCGAGTCAGTTAGGGCGACCTTGAAAACCTTGACTGTCAAAGTCACGCACCTGTGCGAAGATTCCACTAACGATCGCCGCTCAGGTTCATACTGGGTGGGGTTTGCGTGGGCTCGCACGACGGGTTTGGCCTTCTCCAAACTTGCAACGGCGGAATCGGAGTGTTTGCCGCTTAGGCGAATAAGTTCCCTCGCCGGAGCTTCTGTTTTCGTTCGTGTCGACGAGACGCGTTGCTGATCGGGCTGGCAACCTCCCTTTGGGAACGAATCGTTTTCATTAACTCCTTCTCGAATGAAAAGCCCGAGATCTTTTGTTCGTCGCATCTTCGTGAGCGCTAGTTCTGCTGTCGCAGATTCAAATGCTGATTTCACGGATTTGCCAAAACCCAATGCGCGGTAAAATGCGCCAGCAAAGGCGACTCCTTCTTTGTCACCGATTCCCTGTCCGGCGCCGACTGAATAATCTATGACTTCGGAAAGTGACCGGGCCTGAGTCTTGGTGAAACAAGCATTTAACACGACCAGTCGCACGTGTTTTTTGTAGAGAGCGAACATCTTCACCAAGC
>JANNON010000061.1:0-6215 GCA_031399105.1 Blastocatellia bacterium
GTAGAACGTATTGTTTCGATCTTCGGAATTGATTCTGAACCGATAAGCCAGCGACCAGGTTTCCGTCGCCAGGACTTTTTCAAAGCCTCGAGCAGTTGCACGTTTGATCAGACCGAAAGCGAGACCAAACATCTCTTTATTGGTCGGCGTCTTGTAAAGCCGACGCGAATACGGAGGCGAAGAGAGAGTTGGACCGACCTTGCTGCGTTCAACGCTGCCTACTTCATATAGCTCTTTCAGCTTCCGCATCACGAATGCTGAGGACTTCCAATAATAATTGTTGTTGTTCTTCTTTACTGAGAACTTGTTGATGGTGGACGACCAGGAACGGTAAATCACCACCCCGTTGTCCAACTCTTCATTGAGAATCTGCAGCATCGAACCGGTGACAGGATCGCCAGTCATGACCTCCCAAAATCCGGGAGGTCCACCTCGATATATTTGGCCATCGTCATGGTGATAGGACCACACCCCATATTTGGCAATGTGCAGGACCTCGCCTTTGAGGATCCGGAAACCAAAACGAAGCGCGACATCGAGATCGTACTCACGAATACGCTTTACATCTTCGTCGTTCAAGCGGTCGTTGAACTTGTGCATCTGCGGGGCAACTTCAAGCACCGGCACGTCGCTGAGCTGAGTTTCCACGCTCAGCCTCTTGAAGGCATCAGGAGCAACTCGCGACAAGCGTTCGTCCAACTTCGTGTAGGCGGCGTAAAACAAGTGGTTTCGGCGCTGCCAAAGCCGCTGGATCACTCGTTCGCCATCGGGCTCGCCGCTCAAGTTCCTAACCACTAAAACTATTTCTGCCATCGAAGACGCTGCAATCTCGTCGATGATTCTGATAACCCATTGGGGCTGCAGAAACGAATCGAGCAGAAGTCCTATGCGTAATGGCTGCCGGAGAGTTGGGGGTTGCCGCATGTTCAGTTTCTAAGTTTCTTCAGGCGGGAGTGCCGGCGAGTCAGAAGGGCTCGCCTGAACGATCAGCCAATCTGAGCATTTAATTCAACATCTCGATTGGCGGTTGTTGGAACCGCCTGCCCGCGGTTATCCATGATCTCACGATGCCACAGCTCAAACATGAACAGCGACCAAACGGCCATCGAATGATCGCGTCGACCGCGCTCATGCTCGTCAAGTAAGACCTCGACATATGCCGGCTCAAGAAAGCCGCGCTGTTGCACTTGAGAAGACGTCAGGGTTTCGCGAATGCGCCCCTTTAGTTGTTTGTTGATCCATTCCTGGACCGGAACACCAAAGCCTTGTTTGGGACGATGAAGAATTTCGGGCGGGATCAAATCCTGCACTGCTTGCTTCAACAGATACTTCGTTTCATAGCCCGCCAACTTCAGCGACGCTGGGGTTCTCAGCATGAATTCGATCAACTTGTGATCGAGCAACGGCGCGCGGGTTTCAAGCGAAACGGCCATGCTCATGCGATCGACTTTGGTGAGTATGTCGCCAGGCAGATAAGTGCGGCTATCGATGTAAAGCAGCTTATCGATCTCTTCGCCGGTATTAACTCTGCCTGCGAGTGCCTGAAACAGCTCGGCCACCTGCGCATGGTTCCCAATCGACCGCTTGAAATCGGAAGTATAAAGCGACGCGCGATTCAATCCGGAAAAGATCGACATGCTGTCGAGATAGCGGTCCACCGGATCGAGCGCAACGTTGTGAATGAAATTTCTGCCGAATGTTCCGTGCGGCAGATGCCGGCTCAAGGGCTGCATCAAACCTTTTCGAAGAAACTTCGGCAGTTGCGAAAACATCCGGCGCTTGCGTTCGACGACGTAACGCGTGTAACCGCCAAACACTTCGTCACCGCCGTCACCTGACAAGGCAACGGTCACGTGTTCGCGGGCGAGCTTGGAAACGACATACGTGGGTATGGCAGAAGAGTCGGCAAACGGTTCATCGAAATGCCACACCAACTCGTCGACCACATCGCAGATTTCCGGTGTTACAAAAAACTCGTGATGGTTGGTGCCGAACTTTTTGGCCGTAAGGCGAGCGTACTCCAACTCGTTGTACGAGTCTTCATGAAAGCCAATGGAGAAGGTTTTCACCGGCTGGCCCATGTGCCGCGCCATCAATGCGACGACTGTGCTGGAATCAATGCCACCGGAAAGAAAAGCACCCAGCGGCACATCGGCGATTAGACGAAGCCGCACCGATTCGTCCAACAGATGGCGCAGCTCTTCCAGATAATCTTCTTCGCGACGCGGCGCCTCGGGTACAAAAGTAAAATCCCAGTACTCTTTAACGTCAACGCGGCCATCGACAAAAGTCAGGTGATTGCCCGGCGGTAATTTGTGCACATTACGAAAGATGCTGAGCGGATCAGGCACATACCCCAGTGTGAAATAAGCGTCGACGGCATCGGGATGGATCTCCCGTTCCACTTCCGGATGTTCCAGCAGCGACTTGAGCTCCGAACCAAAGACCAGCGTGCCTCCTCGCGTCAGGGTGTAATAAAGCGGCTTTTTCCCGGTGCGATCGCGGGCGAGGAACAGCGTGCGCGCGCGTTCATCCCAGATCGCGAAAACAAACATGCCCCTTAAATAATCAACACAGGCGGAGCCAAACTCTTCGAACGCGTGAACGATCGCCTCTGTATCAGACTTCGTTTTAAAGACATGTCCGCGAGACTCCAGCAGGGACTGCAACTCTTGAAAGTTGTAGATTTCTCCGTTGAACACGATGGTCACGGAACCATCTTCGCCACTCATCGGCTGATGACCGCCGGCCAGATCGATAATTGAAAGACGGCGCATGCCTAACGCGGCGGACCCAATCAAAGTTGTTCCTTGATCGTCCGGTCCGCGGTGACGAATTACCGCGCACATTCGTTCGAGCACGGCGGCGGCTTCGCGCCGATCACCACTCGCGCGTCCTTCTCTTTCTACAAATCCGGCAATTCCGCACATAGCCTTTAGCTAATCGCCCACCTTGTTTTTAGGAACCGGCAATCGGTGCCTCGGAGCTATTCACAAGCATTCGTAAGACACTCTTAATATCGCCCAATGCTCGCCGCCCGGCTGGAATCAAAAACAGAACAGCGTAGGTCACGAGACCAACAATCAACGTGGTGATAACACATCCCCAAAAGGCACTATGGATCAGCATCAGCTTACGGAAGGCGAAGGCTGCTCCAAATCCAACCGCAGATGCTGCTGCTATAGGTGTAATAGTG
Organism: Blastocatellia bacterium; assembly: GCA_031399105.1. Lineage (GTDB taxonomy): Bacteria > Acidobacteriota > Blastocatellia > Pyrinomonadales > Pyrinomonadaceae > PSRF01. The sequence goes on from JANNON010000061.1 coordinate 3,197, forward strand.
CGATAGATATCGATCGTCCGCACCGGGCCACTTCGGCCGATGAACCAGTACAACAGATGATCGATGATGAGCAGCCTTCCTGCCACGTAGGAAATCGCCACTCCCAACGGCCCCCAGGGCAAACCGGCGAGAATTGATACCACGGAAATCGGCGCGCTGATTAACGCCCATTGAAACATATGCCGGGTGCGACCTTGCGTAACGAACAGCCAATTAACGGAACTGACTATCGGCTGAAACATCGTAGCTATGCCCAGCACGACAAGCAGTCTCGAACTATCAGTCCATTGCGGACCGAGTAAGATCTGAACCACCCAATCGGAGGCTGCCATCAGTACCGCCACGGCCGGCATAGTAAGTAGTGCGACTTTTTCGAGGATGCGAATGTAAGCTTCGCGATAGCGCTCAGGTGAATCTGTGAGCCGGCTCAAAGCAGGAATCGCAACTGAGTTGAACGGTTCGTTAGTCTGATCAGTCGGAATCGATAAGACCATCTGCGCCTTGTTATACAGTCCAAGGTTTTGTGGTCCCCAATAGCGACCAAGCACGAGCGTGTCAACGTTTCGAGCGAAGACATTTATGGTGGCGTAACCGGTAACGTTTCGCCCAAAGGCAAGCATCGGCCTCACACCGGAATACCGGCGCGGCCATCCAGGTATCCACCCCGAGAGAATCCAGGTTCCCACAGTGTTGGCGCCGATTAACGCGAGCTGGCTCCCGACAATCGCCCAGTAGCCGGCGCCTTTCCATGCGAGTGCAATACCGACGGCGTAACCAACCACCAGCGCGACGATCGAGATAGCAGCGAGAGATGCAAACCTCATCTGGCGTTTAAGCAGCGCTTCGTGCTGTACAGACAGACCCCCGAGAATAAAACCCAAAGCCACGACGATGGTGATCAAGACCAACCGCGGTTCACCATAGAAATAAGCGAGTCCGGGTGAGATTAAGATTGTGATGACGGTTATGGCGACACTCAGAGCGACGTTGATCCAGAAGAGCGTGCTGATCTGCTCATAACTGATTTCAGCTCGCTGCACAGTCGCCAGTGATAGACCCATGTCTTTGAACATCGTCATGTAGTTGGTGACGACCACCACCATCGCAATTAGCCCGTAATCTCGCGGTGTCAGCAAGCGCGCCATGACAATCGTCGCCGCCATCGTGATCACAAACTTCAACCCGTGCGAGGTCATTGTGATCATGCCACCGCGCGCAGTCCGCCCACCGAGGTTTTTCTTCAAGTGCTCGGTACTAAAGTGCGTGCTGCCCTGATCGGGAAGAGATGGAAGTTCAGGCGGCTTTTCGTTGGACATTGCGGTTGCTGCGACGGAGAGCGCTGTCTGCGTAGCTTATCAGAGTTACTCGAAATGGACTTGCTGCCCGACAGGCGTTACAAGGCTCTAGCCTTGGCGCCGTTGAGCGCTTTCGTCTTCTGAAGCTCTTGGTCCTGCGTTTGGCTGTAAATACGGCGAACGCAGATGGCATATCCCACGAGATAATACGGATACCAAAGATAAGCCACCGATGAAAAGAAGCTCGTAACCATGAACCCAATCAAACTAGCCTGAATAGTGATAGCCAGAAAGTAAAGTTTGGGCTTTCTCCCTTTCACATCTCGATTCTCGTGCTCGATGCGGCGCAAACGGCGAATCGGTGAAATTAAGAACAGGAAGTAAAAGAATCCTGCCGCCAAACCCATTTCAGCGGCCACTTGGGTGTAGGCGTTGTGCGTAGCCTTCATCACGTTCGAGTAATAAACGTAGTTTCCTATGCCCACGCCGAAAATAGGATGTCTGATGGCAAGGTAGGTCGACCGCTTCAGATCGTCGGCACGAGCAGTTGCTGAAGCGTCGTCGGTCGTGGAAATGCGGCCTCGAAATGCTCCCGGGGCCAGAGCAATCGCGCCGGCGATCACAAAAACACCGATTATCAAAAAGACAATCCGACTGCGCCGAGCCAGCTTCCATGTCAATACAAAGATGACCACTACAAAACCGAGGAACCCTCCCCGAGAGAACGTAACGACAATGCCGGCTATAAAAATTAACGCGCACACGAGGTAAATGATCTTGCCCAGAATATTGCGCGTCGCCAGCAACAAGCCGAATACGATCGGAACCATGATGACCAGGTGAAGTGCCAGATCATTTGGATTGCTGAAAAGTCCGCCAATCACCCCTTCAATTCGTCGTCCCTGCAAAGCAAGATTACCCATCCGGTAGTCATTGACCGCGGCCACGCTGACAACCACACTCGCAATCAGCACCAACCACATCAGCGCCTTCAATCGCAACTCAGTGCGGACGACATTCACCATCACGATGAACATCGCAACGACCTTCATATACTCGACCAGTGCTCCCCACCCGGCAGCCCTGTCCAACGCAAACGACAAGGAAAACAGGCCAGTCACCAGCAAAAGCAGAACCAGATTGACCTCGCGTGGTCTCGTGGTGATGTTCCCTTCAAGACCCAGTTGCGTCGGGATAAACACCATGAGGGTAACGGTCGCTATCCAAAATGCGGATGACGACATCCACAGCAACGAGGGGTCCCATTCATACGGCCGGTAATACAGAATGAAAGTAAAAAGGAAGAGACCTGCGAAACTAATGGCGTGCCCCCGTCTTAACAGCCAGTTTTCCTTCGGCAGCGCCTTGAGTTCCTTTTTTCGTGACGAGACCGAAGAGCCAACTTGAGTTGCCGGCGTAGGTGGCGTGGCTACTGCGGAAATATCTTTTCCGGGGAAGATAGCAGCGCTGGTATTTGGCCAGTCTTCGGTCTCCGCTAATGCAGCCGAGACCGGCACGCAGGATTCTTCATCCGGCAGGCTTTCTTTGGAAGACTTGGGCCTGGTGACAGGGTCGTAGTCTGAAAACTGGGGCTTGTATGGCATCTGGAAGAGTTTCCGTTCGCGCCGAGACGGAACCGAAGAGGCAGTTTTATCTTAAGATCGTTCTCCTAAAAAACATAGAAGCTGCGGCGCAATTGGCGCGGCAGCTTCCCAAAACTTTAC
>JANNON010000082.1:0-2609 GCA_031399105.1 Blastocatellia bacterium
GGCTTGGCCTGTTTTCAGATGGGAGGTGTTTTCTTCGAGTCGCATCCCGACCAAAAGCGAAAACTAATGCAGCCCTATCTCAAGGCCTATTTCCAATGAAAACCTTCATTCAATTTGACGCGGGGAATATCGGTCAAACCATTATCGGAAGGCTCTTTTCTGTAGTGGGTTGCGACCGGAGGTCAGTATTGGATCTATTGAAAACCGAGTTGGTCGAGCGCACTACCCCATAATACAACCTGTATTCCAGAAGTGCCCATGGTGATTGCCTGTGCCAATTTTTCTGAATTTCCAATCAAAAAAGTATACCCCTTGTTTTCAAATCGTCATTTATACGAGGAGGTGGTGATGACGAAATGGACGGTAACATTTGCCGATCGCCCGCACCTAGGAACTTGCCCGGACAGGGTGGGATGCATGCCGAGTGTAGCGTTAGCTAATAGGCCAGCAGCACCAAGCGTCACCTGGGCTAGAAGCACCACCATCCACGTATCGCAGAAAGCAAAGCCAGAACGCGGCAAAACCAAGCGGTTCTTCGCCTGCGTGACACAACCAAACTGGATCTCAACGGACAGGATATTCCCGACCTTGGCCGACTCTTCTACGGAGCCCAGCATGGCGTCCCCGATTACTACTCGACGGTCAATCGGTTGGCAATCTATTTTCTTCCACTACTGGGAAAGATACTCTGTGAGCATAAGCAGCCGATGGATTAAAGCTGGCTGAGGCTAACGCCGTAATCTCGCCTCCATCCGCCTGCCTAATTCTCGAAGATCATATCATTGGGATAGGGAAATTCCAGTTTTTAGAAACCACTTTCCTGTTTGGAATCAAATCATGCAATTTAATTCATTAGACAGAATGGCACGTCAGTAGGATTCTTCTGTTCTCCATATCGGACGAAATGGCCTCGATTTCCGGAAGACTTTGGGAAAAGTCTCAGCGGCCAGGTGGCGAGGATTGTAGCCGTTATCAAGTACCGATTTTTCTAACTCTAGTTGGCAAAGTCGATTGCAAACTATTAACCAGAAGGGGCTTGTTGTGGGTGTTTTTGTACAATTTGGGGCCGGAAATATCGGCCGGTCGTTCGTCGGTCGACAGTTCTTCGAAGCGGGCTACGAGGTGATCTTTGTAGATATCGATACGAGTCTGATAGATCGACTGAATGAGCGCCGCTCCTATCCGGTAGTTGTCAAGCAATCGGGGCAAGTTGATAGCGTAATTTTGGTCAAAGGCATTCGAGCCATCAACGGTCGCGACACAAGTGCCGTGATTCAAGCTCTCGTCGACGCCGATATTGTAGCCACATCCGTTGGGCAACGAGCGCTTGGTTCTATGCTGAAAGTTTTAGCACAAGGGATACTGGCCCGAAAACACGCTGGACGATTTCCACTTGATGTGATTATTGCTGAGAATCTGCGCGCTGCAGCCGATTTTTTCCGTGAAGCTTTGGCAGGCCACTTACCCGAGGATTTCGATTTAAGCAATTCTGTGGGGCTGGTAGAAACCAGTATCGGCAAGATGGTCCCAATCATGCCTGAGTCCGCCCTAGCGGCCGACGCGCTTCAACTTTTTGCCGAACCTTACGACCAACTTATTGTTGATGCTCACGGCTTCCGGAACCCGCTCCCGCTGCTTTCAGGGCTAAAACCAGTTGATAATATAACTGCCTATGTTGACCGCAAGCTATTCATGCACAACATGAGCCACGCCGCTCTCGCTTATCTTGGTTATCAGGCTAATCCAAACCTGCGCTATCTTTGGGAAGTCATGGAATTGCCGGAAGTGGTCAATAATGTGCGTGGCGCACTAGGACAAAGCGCTGTAGCGCTTTGTCATTTCTATCCAAGCGATTTCACTCGAGAACAACTCGATGAGCACGCCGCAGATTTGCTGGGGCGCTACAGTAACCAAGCTCTCGGGGATACTATTTATCGCGTAGGACGCGATCTTGGGCGAAAGCTAGCCCATAACGACCGCCTAGTCGGCGCCTGCTTGTTAGCAGCGCGTCAAGGACTACCTTTCTCGAAAATCGCGCTGGCAGCGCGTGCAGCGCTTGGATTCCAGGCGCAGGATGAAAGGGGCCAGGTAAGTGTCGCAGACGCTGAATTCCAATCAACCATCTTATCCGTAGGAACAAAGGAAACATTGTCTCAAGTGGCTGATTTGCACTCAGAGGATCCGATTGAAAGACTGGTTCTTGAAGCTGTTTCGCAGTAGCTCAACACTTTTCCCCTTCAAGCGCTTACCAAAGTGGCGCGTTCGCGAAAAGATGCTCTTCGTTAGGTGACTATTACGCAATGCTAAACTAAGCTGCATATTGTTTTTCGCGGTTCACACGGGTAGTAATCCCGGCACTACCGGTGCTTAGGTATATCTCTGGAGGAATAATGGAGTTGCGCGATCTTAGGGCCTTTGCTCTTCTTGGTGATGTCCTCCATTTTCGAATAAGTGCAGAACGTCTGCACATCACCCAATCTGCACTAACCAAACAGATTCAACGACTTGAGAGCGAGTTCGGAGGCGCATTGTTCGAGCGATGTCCTCGGCTTACACGCTTAACCCCCCTCGGACGGGTAACTCATGCGGATGCAAAAAAAATCGTTGAG
>JANNON010000152.1:0-2590 GCA_031399105.1 Blastocatellia bacterium
CCCGGTCAGCACGCCGGACCCGGACCCCCCGCCAGTTCGGGCGAAAAGCGGCGGGGACTGGGTCCGCCTTCCTGACAGCGAGACTGCCAAACTGCTGCTTTATTCAGAACTCGGATGCTTTCCAAACCATGAGACCACAGCTTGATCAGGGTCTTTCCTTCCGCCTGACTGTGGTCAGTACGGCGCCGTTCTGTGGCGCGTAACGTTAGCAGCCTCTTCGCAATCTCGTAGCATCCCTCCGCTATAACGAGGCCATTGGGTCTCGACAACTTTGCAACGAAGTGGCCTAAACGGCCGGAGGTAACCATGCTAGTGAGCGAGCGGAAAATCCGCCTGGTTTTAATCGCGATAGCGCTTCTTTCTTTTTCGGCCCTGGCGCAGGCACAGGAAGACAAAACACTTGCACCATATTTCGTCGTGCAGGGCGACCCAAATGTCGATCAACTACCGCTGAAGGACACTCGTGTCGAAATCGCGGTCTCGGGCGTTATCGCCGATGTGCGCGTTGTGCAGACGTATCGAAACGAAGGTTCGCGGCCCATCAATGCATCTTACGTTTTTCCGGCGTCGACGCGCGCCGCGGTTTATGCGATGCGCATGCGCATCCGTGACCAGGTAGTGGTGGCGAAGATCAAGGAACGTGAGAAAGCAAAAGAGGAGTTTGAGGTTGCGAAAAAGGAAGGGAAGAGCGCCTCGTTGCTCGAGCAGGATCGGCCCAACGTCTTCACGATGAGTTTGGCCAACATCATGCCGCAGGATCAGGTTGAGATTGAGCTGCGCTATACCGAGTTTGTCGTACCGACCGATGGCGTTTATGAAGTTGTCTTTCCGACCGTGGTTGGTCCGCGTTATGCGTCGCAGTCTGAATCAGCAGGCAAAAAAGAGAATCGTTGGGTGGCTAGTCCTTACACTCGTGAAGGAACAAAACCGACCAGCACATTGCACATTTCGGCTCGCATCTCTGCCGGTCTTCCGATTCATGAATTGAGCAGTGCGTCGCACCAGGTGCAGCCGCATTGGGATAGTCCGACGGTGGCCAATATGAGGTTGGACGAGCCGGATGCCTTTCAGGGAAATCGCGATTTCGTGATGCGTTATCGCCTGGCGGGAAATCAAATTGCTTCGGGCCTGTTGCTGTTCCAGGGCGAGGACGAAAACTTCTTTCTGTACATGGCCCAGCCGCCGCAACGAGTGATAACCGAAGACGTTCCTGCGCGCGAATACATTTTCGTCGTGGACGTCTCTGGCTCAATGGAAGGCTTTCCGCTGAATACCTCCAAGAAACTCTTGCGGGACCTGGTAGGACAGCTAAAGCCGACGGATCGATTCAACATCGTGCTGTTCGCCGGCGACTCGACACTGCTTTCTCCGAAGTCACTTCACGCGAATGAGGAAAATCTCTCGCTCGCGATTCGGCTACTGGAAGAGCAGCGCGGCAGCGGTGGTACTGAGCTTCTGCCCGCAATCCAGCAAGCGATGACGCTGCCACGCGAGGACAACTTCTCGCGAAGCATCGTGCTTGTGACTGATGGCTATATCTCGGGCGAGCAGGGTGTGTTCGACTACATTCGCGAGAATCTTGATCGTTGCAACGTCTTCTCGTTCGGCATCGGCTCTTCGGTGAACCGCTATCTGATCGAAGGCGTAGCAAAGGCCGGCATGGGCGAGCCTTTCGTGGTCACCGAAGAAGCTGAAGCTCCGGCGATCGCCGCGAAGTTCCGCGAGTACATTCAGTCGCCGCTCTTAACCGACATCAAGATCCGCGCAAACGGATTCGAAACATACGATGTGCATCCAGTCCACCTTCCCGATTTGATGGCGCAACGGCCGGTGATACTTTTTGGTAAATGGCGCGGGCCTATCGGCGGCACCTTTGAGTTGCACGGTAAGAGTGGTCGTGGAGATTACATGACGACCCTTGATGTTGCCGGCACACAGCCCAACGAAGGAAATCGAGCCCTGCAATATTTATGGGCGCGCTCCAGAATTGCTGAGCTGTCGGATTACGGTTCGCGAGATGTAGCCGAGGAAAAGGTGAAAGAGATCACCGCCTTGGGCCTGAAGTACAGCTTGTTGACTCAATACACATCATTCATTGCGGTGCTTGAAGAAGTGCGAAATCCGTCAGGTGATGCGACGGATGTGAAGCAGCCATTACCGCTTCCGTTAGGCGTGAGTGATTTGGCAGTTGGCAGCGGCACAGAACTCGGCAGTGAACCAGAACTCGTCTGGTTGGTGACGCTGTCGGCGTTAGTTGGACTGCTGATGCTCTTTTGGCGGCGATTCAAAACGATCGCACGCGTTTGATTGGAACCGCGATGGGAATGAAGGAACTACTTGGTCACTCGAGGGACAGACCGAGAAACCGGGTCTGCAGAGCGCCATCGGCGGCGAGATCCGCCATACTGCCTCTGTGCACGATGCGCCCGGCGTCCATCACCGCCACCGAATCGCCGAGCGATTTTGCGGCGTGGAAGTTCTGCTCCACCATGAGGATGGTGGTGTCGGTTTTCTTGAGTTCCGCGAAGACCTCGATCAGGTTGTTGATGATCGCGGGGGCGAGGCCCTTGGTCGGCTCGTCGATCAGCAC
>JANNON010000158.1:0-1712 GCA_031399105.1 Blastocatellia bacterium
ACCCGCGGTGGATCGGAGCGGAAGGCGCAAGGTGGTCCTCAGCGATTGTCCCGTCGGAAGCAGAATCTGCGACTCTACCTACCGGTAGGCATGGATGAGGGCACCTACGAATTCCGTCTCCGCCCGGAAGGCTCGGCGAGCGCCGTACTGGAACTGTCCGGCTCAGCCCGGATGGAGGACGGGTTAGCAGTACTCCGTTTCCAGCCTGATCTTTCCGCTCTCGCGCCGGGTCGCTGCGAGATTGAGTTTCGCCGGCGCGCGGGTGAATGGCTATCGATGGTTGTTGTCGTCGAATAGTCGTCCCGGCCGTTAAACGGCGGTCAGGCACGGCGCGCTTTCAGCGTAGCGTGGCCCGGAGAGGCAAGCTGGCCTGCCCCTGACGCGATCCGCTTCCCGATCGCCGCCCAGCAGTGCTTCGTCATGCGCCACCTTCGCGGGCCCGACGGCGTTACGACCTGCGCATCGCATGCAGTCGAGCATTTGCGACCATCCGAGCCCGTTCGGAGCCGGGGAGGGAACTCCGCCATTCCGGAATGACGGGCATCCGCATGTCCACGCGTCCGGATCTGCGGATGTCGACAACAGGCCGGACGCGGTGACGGATCCAGAATCGTGCCCCGCCAAGCAGTTCATCGGCCGGCACCCCCGCCCTGCGCATTTCAAAAGTGTCCAGTTTTCGCACCCGCGAAACGAGGCACTTCCGGCGCTGAATCGCGCCGTTCTGGCCTAAAACCGGTGAAATGCCCGCGGTTCGAGTGACGCCTGTAGGAACGCGCATCGCTCGCCGGAAGGGGCGTGTTTGCCTCGCGCGCGCAGGAGAGGGCGGCAGGGGGTTGCAGAGAGACGCGGAGCCACGCGCGCCGAACTGGCGGTCGTGTGCGCCTTTCCTTCCTTTCACATCCTGCATTCGTTAATACGACCGTAAGCGATTCGATTAGAATGAGGCGTGCGGAAGAGACTAGTAAGTTCGCTCCGGATTGCCCTGTTCGCGACGTCACTCGTCCTGCTCTCAAGCGGTCAGGAAATTGTTACTCCTGTCGACGCTGGCAAGCTCATCACCGGTTTACCAAATTATCCAGATCTCGACGGCAAGACTCTACGATTCGAACCTCTTCAGAAGAATCAAATCGGGTACAAACGCTCGGTGGTTGATCTTGGAATTAATGAGGATCTCGGAGAGGCACTCATTACAGCAGAGGCATGGACCAGCAGAACATGGAAGCGCTCGCTTCCCTTCCCGTTCGCATTCGGCGGCCATCAATGGAGCGAATTGTTTATCGGCGTTAACGGCAACTTGAGCTTTGGGACAGCCGAGGCAGCCAGTTTTGAATCGCGCACTGGTTGGCCCGACTCCGGTATGACCGCGATGGCAGGAGCGATCGATGTCCGCGCGGCCGTCGGTCTAGAGCGGGTCATCGCGGTCTTCTACCAACGCTTTGTGCTCGAAGATGAGACGGTGTGGCTTCAAAGTAATGAGCGATACGTTCAGGTCACCTGGGATGTCGTCCGCCAGAATTCTGGTGTCGACGGGTACGCGCCGCTTGGCCGGAATCGCTTCCAGGCGCGGCTCTACAAAGATGGTTCAATTGATCTGTCGTATGCCTATCTGTCCGAGAAGGATGGCTTGGTTGGACTTTTCTTGCCCGCTCCTGAGCAGTGGCAGACGATTGCACATATAAACGAAACGAGGCCCGGGCCAGATCCTTATGTTT
>JANNON010000169.1:0-6713 GCA_031399105.1 Blastocatellia bacterium
TTTTTCAATATTTATTTCAGTAGTAAAGCTACCCAACCCGCTGCCCAAAACTATACCCACTGCCGGTTCTGCGACCTATCGCGATCTCGCTCCGGCGGCCACGAAGGCTCCGACCATTGGGTTCAGACTTGTTCGTTCGGCTCAGTGATTCTGTCCTCGAGGTTCCTTCGATTGCAATTCGATTACCTCGAAACTACAATCGCGAGAGTAAGACTACAGTGTTCCAAGAGGCCCAGCATTTTTTGTATCAGCACCGGCCGTCAGCCACAATTCAAATCAAATCCCAATCGCGTAAGGATTTAGGAGAAGAACGATGAGAGCTAATGCGATGGTGCGCCCAATCTTGATTGCTCTGGCGATGTGTCTCAGCCTGCCGTTGCTAGGCGCCGTTACGTTCGGCCAGGACGTCGGTGGCGATGTCGGAGGCGGCGCCGGAATCTTCAGACCCAAGAATCCGGAGATTAAGCGTGGTAGCGGAAAGCCGTCGGGCGCGACAACGACCAAACCCACCGGCAGAGCTGCATCAACCAGACGCACGCCGACCGTCCCGGTGGACGATCGCATTGATGACTTGTTGGAAAAGGGAAATTCCTTTCGCGATGCGCGCAAGTTTTCAGAGGCTGAAGAAGCGTACCAGGGAGTGCTGAAACTTCGTGCGAAAGATGCCCGTGGCGCTTACGGCCTCGGGAATGTTTATACCGACCAGCAGCGTTGGGAAGACGCTGAACAAGCTTACCGGAATGCCGTTGAATGGAACCAGTTCGATGTGGACGCGCTGGTTGCCCTGAGTGTTGTGCTCGTCCAGCCGCGTACCGGATCAGGCAATGCCAAGCGTTTCGCCGAGGCTGAGACAGCTGCTCGACGGGCGACGCAAGTGCAGCCTAAGAATGCGGTGGCATGGGATCGTCTCGGCGTCGCGCTACAGGCGAGGGGCCTCTTCAATGAAGAGACGGAACAGGCGTATCGTCGAGCGATCGAACTCGACCCTCAATTCGCAGTGGCTTATGCGCACCTTGCGAGAGTTCTGAAACGATCCGGACGTGTGACCGAGGCGGCTCCGCTTTACGAGCAGGCGAGCACTCTGGCAAAGGACGCTTCGACTCTCAATCTCATTGCCGAATCGCTGCAGGCCGAGCAACAGTGGGACAGTTCTGAACCAGTGCTTCGTCGCGCTTTGGAGATGGATGCACGTAATCCGACTGCGCTCTTCTTGTTGGGAAGAATGCTGGTAGTGCGAAAGCGCTATGACGAAGCCGAACGCTCTTTGAAGAGCGCTTCGGAAGTTAGCCCGAAAGCCTTTCAACCCTACAATCTGCTGGGTAGTGTCTATCTTGCACAAGATCGTTATCAGGATGCCGAGAAGGCTTATGACAAGGCCGCTGAGTTTGCGCCGGCAGGAGAACGTCAACGGCTGGCCGGAGCGTTCGGCTTTGAAGGCGTTGGCGATGGGTACGTCAAGAATAATTTGAAGGACGACGCGTTACGAGCATATCAACGGGCCTTGGGACTCGATCCCGGAAACAAGAATCTCGAACAGAAAGTTGCAAGCGCGCGCCCATAGAATCCGGTGTCCGCAAAAGAGGATCCAATGAAGCATTGTCCAAAATGTAATCGCACGTTCCCCGATGAGAACCAGAAATTTTGCACTGTGGACGGCGGACTGCTCATTAGCCAGCCCGCTTTTGATCCTAATGCGACGATGCGCGCGACCTCGGCCGATTTACAAATGCCGGCGGGGAATACTGCTCGTGAGATGGCGACTAGTCGAGAGCTGCCTGATCCCAATGCCACTCTCTTTGATCCCAGCACAGCTCGGACCGCGGTGTTGTCGCGAGATACCGGGCCCACGGAAATGCGTACACTGGTTGAGGCAGCGGCGCCTCAGCCGGAACCGGCGGCTGTCTCGGCTCCGTTGGGGGCAAGCACGATTCCCCCGCAGAAAAAATCGAAGTTGCCCTTGATTCTTGGTTTGTTGGGAGTGCTTCTGATTCTCGGAATTGGTGGCGCAGTTGCGGTGTTCTTCCTGGTGGTCAAGCCTCGTTTGGAAGAGATGGATGGAGGACGAGTAGTAGCCACTGATCCTACGCCAGCGCCTTCGGTTCAGACTTCCAATCCCGGGAATACAAACACCGCGGTCGCGGAAACGACCCCAGAGAACCCGCCGTTCGAACCTCCTGAGGGTGCGGTGAAGTTTGCCAACTCAAACGCACGGCTTGAGGGAAAACTAGCCGAAAAGTATTTCGACTTCTCCTTCTACTATCCGCAAGGCTGGACAGTTGATCCCAAAGCCGGCGTTCCCGGAGCCAGTAATTTTGCCAAGGTCGAGCGGATGTTGCCGCCTGATTTCACGCAAGAGAATTTCGCGGTGGGTTGGTACAACAGCAAAGGAACGTTCGAGGCTGACAAAGACTCGTTTCCACAGCTCGTTGCCGTGATGAGCGATAGTTTTGCGAAGAACCTTCCCGAATATCGCAAAGTGTCTGAGGGGCCGACTAAGATAAATTCAATGGATGCGTACGAGTTTCGCTTTGAGAGCCTTTCGAAGGGTACTGAAAAGGGGGACCTCCAACTTTGGGGAAGGGTTGTGCTTCTTCCGCCGGGGGCTGCGTCTCAAAGTACGGGAGCCACGCTAATCATGCTTTCGACTTCACTCGCGCCTGAATTGTCAGGCGTCCAGGACGTTGGCGAAAAAGGTCAACTGCCGCTCGTCCTCGAGTCTTTCCGATTTGGAAAGAGTTAGACCTCATGAATGCACTGCGGCAATACTCATCGTTTTAGGAACATAAATGTCTTCATCACCCGAAGTGAATCGAACCGGATCTTTATTAACCCCTGCACGAATCGGCTTTACGATTTTAGTGCTTGCGCTCGTAGCCACGTTCGGGTTTTCTAGTTGCAATTCCACTGACGAAGCCGCTCAACCGACGCCGTCTGCTCCCAAAGTAAATGTGAGTAGGGCCGCGCCGCCTGCGCTGGCTGCGTTACCGGCCGCGGTCTTGAACGCAGAATTGCGGTCCGCGAACGGCGAGCCGATCAGGTTGGCCGACTATAACGGTAAAGTTCTGCTGATTAATCTCTGGGCAACCTGGTGTGGTCCGTGCAGAAATGAAATCCCTGAACTCGTTAGGTTTTACGACCAGTACAAAGCTCAGGGATTCGAAGTGGTTGGCCTCTCAACGGAAAATCCCGACGCCTCTTCTGAACAGGTGAAGGCCTTCTTGAGGAATTTCAATATTAACTACCGCGTGGGTTGGGCCACTGCTGAAGTTGCCGTGACGCTGATGCAGGGACGCGACTCGATTCCGCAGAGCTTTATTATTTCTCGTGATGGCAAAATTTTGAAACGCTTTATTGGCTTCAGTCCAACCGCTACCCCGCCGCAGTTGAAACAGGCTATCGAAGACGCTTTAAAAAGCTGAGGCGCGCTAAGGTTTCGCGTCGTCCGCCGCCAGGTCCTCTAATTCCTTCTCTGCTTGTACGCGAAGTTGTTCCGCTTCACTTGCCAACTTCTCGTCCTGCAGTCCGTCAGCAACTTGCCCTTTCGCCCGACTTTCGATCAGCTTCATTTCAGCATCAACGCGATCGTTTACCTTGTCCATCGGCGCTTCTTCATTAGTCTCTTCCTGCGTAGTAACGTTGTTGAGATCAATATTCATAGTGTTCCTCCCGATCGATACTGTGGAAATATTCCAAAGAATAACGAGTCGGTGTGATGTTCCCATGCCGCGACGCGTTCGTCCAGACGAAGCGACTGGACGAAGTGATTGTTAGAGAAAGAGAACACTTTCGCAGCCGATTCCAGCTGTTTCGCGCCGTCTCTGGCTCACAAGGAGCTACGTCGTCCGGGCCCTAAGGCTGCCGCCTTGGCTGCTTTGTAGCTCTCGCAGGAACCGATCTCAGCCCGGAACGGGTCGCGACCTAAACTCCTAACCATCTCTTACTCCTCGACACTCGAGAGTATTGAGCGTTACACTTCGTGCGATGGTTCGTCTCACCTCAAACAAGATCATTCGACTCGCACTGGCACCGCTGCTGGTGTTTTGGATAGCCGGCATGCCCTGTCTGTTTGGGTGCGGAATGATCGCGCAAGCAACGACGACTGCCGCAAGTCCAATGTCCAATGCGCAGGGTGTCGTGGAAGCCGCCGAATCGTGTGGCTCTTCAAAGTCTCATGCCTGTTGCGCGAAAAAGCGTGGGGCTGACGCAACCACGGCCGAGCAGCACACCAACAGTTCTGCACAATTCTTAGATGGTCAGCAGGATCTTCCGTCAGGCTCAATGGGCGATTGCCCCATGGCCGTCAATGCGATTGCGCCTATATCGAAGGTTAGTTTTGGTCACAGCGCGCAGTTGCTGTTGACTCAGGCTGAGCTGCCGCCGGTGCGTGCAACTGATCAACCGATTCCGCTTTTCACGCCGTTACGACTACCAAATCGCGGTCACACCTACCTCCGCTGTTGTGTCTTCCTAATCTAAAGAAAAATCGTTGCCGGCAGACGTGGTCGTCTGTCTTATCTGGTATCAGTGTGTTTGCTGATATCGAACCTTCGATTTCTTTGATAGGAGATACACATGAAAAACTATAAAGGCTTTGCACTTGGTTTAACGCTTGGTTTGGCACTGGCCATCTCAGGCCTTGCGTTTGCGCAGGATGCAACCAAGGATTCCGCAAAGGACAAGGCGGCTTGCTGTGCTGCAATGTCGTGTTGCGGCGATTCCTGCTCGACCAAGCACGCCGCTGGACATGACCCAAAGAAGCATGACTCAATGAAGCACTCTACTGCGGAAGGGAAGCACTCAACGACGGCAGGGTGTTGTTGCTGCAGTGGTGACTCATGCGACATGAAGATGAAGGAGCAACCGAAGGCGGACCAGACGAAACAAGGATAACAAGCGGGTTGAGCGCGGCCGGCATTTTCCACGTTCGTGTGTTGAGAACTTCTGCACGATGAACGTGGCGAGCCTGCCGCGCTCGCTTTGATTAATCATGAAGCCAGGAATGACATTCAAGATTGCGGTCAGTGCGCTGTTCGTACTGATTTCGCTGGTCGTCACTGCGAAGGCTCAGCACGAAGGACATGTGATGCCCGGCACGGCGAGACCGACGCCGAAACCGTCAGCGTCGCCTAAACCTGATAGCGTGGACCACCGAACCCATGGCACGCCGGCGACTAGTCCGAGCCCGGCTGCGGGGACAACGCCAACAACAGCCGAAATGCCGGCCGCATCCCACTCAATGGATGGGCTGCTCACGATGTCTGGCGATCAGATGGCCATCCGGGTGGGACGTTCGGCTAACGCTATACCGATGGGCCAGATGGGATCGGGCACTTCGTGGCTACCGGCTTCGTCACCAAGCAACATGCTGCACAAACAGTCTGGCGAGTGGCTGCTCATGTTTCATTACAACGCATTCATCGGCGTCAACTCGCAAGGCGGACCACGCGGAGTTACCAAGTTCGAATCCGCAAATTGGTTCATGCCGATGGCGTTGCGTCGAGTAGGAAACGGAACTCTGGAACTGCGTTCGATGTTTAGTCTTGAGCCTTTCACTTATTCGCCCGGTGGTTCACCACAGTTGTTTCAAACGGGGGAGACGTATCAGGGTCAGCCACTGATCGATCGACAGCATCCGCACGATCTTTTCATGGAGTTATCGGCCACCTACCGCGTGCCACTCGGTGAGCGAGGAACCTGGTTCGCTTATGTTGGCTATCCCGGTGAACCCGCGTTGGGCCCGACGGCGTTTATGCATCGAGTTTCAGCTTCCGAAAATCCGTCGGCTGTCCTGTCGCATCATCTACAGGATTCGTCGCACATCACTTTCGGTGTATTTACCACAGGCTTTACTTATCGCTGGTTCAAACTCGAGGGGTCTGTTTTCAACGGTCGCGAGCCGGATGAAGATCGTTACGATCTCGAGGCGCATCCGTGGAATTCGCGTTCGGCCCGACTTTCGTTCGCGCCGAACAGCAACTGGTCAATGCAGGTTAGTCACGGACTTTTGCGCAACCCTGAACCGCTGGAACCTGGAGATGTCAGGCGCACAACGGCTTCGATCTCATATAACCGACCACTCGCCGATGGGAATTGGGCGACAAGTTTGATTTGGGGAAGAAACCACGAAAGTCATGGTGGTGACGTCTTCAACTTGAATGGCTATGTAGCCGAGTCAACGGTGAATTTCCTGACGAAGAATTACCTGTACACGAGACTGGAACTCTCGGACAAGAACTCGATCTTAAGAGCTGCAGATCGGCAGTTACTCGGCATCACCGATCATCATCCGTCTTTTCGAATTGGCGGTTATACGTTTGGCGGTGCTCGCGATCTCTGGACCAGCGAGCAGTTATCGGTAGCGTTGGGCGGCGATGTGACGTTCTATTCGAAGCCGGCGATTCTTGATCCTGTCTATGGTAACAACCCAACGGGGTTTCATTTCTTCCTTAGGCTTCGTCCCGGCAAAATGAAGATGGATCATAGTAGCGGATCTATGCATTGACTGTCGGGGCGTCCCTCGGGCGCCCCTGTTTTCTTGAGCATGTCGCATCGAGATCAAGGGGCGCCCACGGAGGGACGCCCCTACAATTAAGAGCAATGGCACTCAAGTCTGAGAAGCAAGTAATGGTTATCGATCCGGTTTGCGGCATGACCGTCGATCCGCAATCCGCGGCGGGTTCGTTTGTTTACCATGACCAGACTTACTACTTTTG
>JANNON010000184.1:0-1992 GCA_031399105.1 Blastocatellia bacterium
AAATACATCAGGCCTTCACCCAAATCGTACTGAACCGTAACTTTCCATTCGCCATCAACGAATTTGACCACGTACTTGGCGGTCTTGCTAACGTTCTGAGGCCACAAGCCCCGATAAAGTGTGAATTTTGTCATTGTCATCTCCCATCGATCCAGCGTTCCCAGTTGTGAAAAATTGACGATGAAACTCGACCAACGTAATGGGGGTACAAACTTCCATCGCGTTCTTGTCGGTTAGTAATGACATGACCGCCAATAGTTATGCGAACTCGGCCGGAAGTTTCTCCTGGGCGTGCTCGCTTGAAACCTTCGGACAATGAGGCGCTAGGTCCGATGATCACTTCTTTTGTATCTTCCTGGCCGTAATCCGTTAACTTGTACCAACTGCATGACATTGAACCGTCAGGCCTGAACCCACATTCAAGACCGATCGTCGTTGGCCCCGGCCAGGGATCGCCAGGGGGCAATTGCTGAAGATTCGAGAAGTTCAGAGCCGCGCAACTCTCACCACTCAGGATTAACGCGTCGCTGGCACGACCGATCAAGAGACGCTCGGAATCATTCTGCAGGGGCTTTACGACGAAGCCGTTAGGGAGAAAGACTACCCTCCCCCCTTGCCAATGGGTCTTGATCAATTCAATCAGACTAAGAACACCGGTACTCTGTTTCGCGGTCCAGAATTCTTGGCCACTCTCGGTAACGACCGTCGCACCAAGCGTGCCGCTGCGAATCCGGAACCCAGAGTTGGTCCCGCGCGCAGGCGAATACGGCCCAAACCAGCAAGGGAAAGGGAAGGTTTCCGGTTGGAATTTCATGATGGAAACTCGAGGGCTGCCGATGTACCGACAAATGACAAGCGTTCACCACCGATTTCGACCCAATAGTCTGTACCGCCATCCCAACAGAGTTCACGCACCGTTAGCTGCTTCATTTCTTCAAGATCGCGAATCCATTTGAGGATATCTGCCTGCGTTTTGCCCGCCTCCGGCGACTGGGCTTTTTCCGGCGGTCTGGCAAAGACCTCGTTTCGGCCACGCTTGCTGGCGATGACGCGCCGCCCGGACACACTCTTGACCAGAAGGCGAACTGTAGTCCCAGTCTCAGTCTCAGTCGAAGTAACGGGCAAGACTACATTGCCGACGTAGGTCCAGAGTGCATCATGGCTTGGCCCGTCTCCCGAGCGCACGATCAAATGCCCGCATGACGTTCGAACGGCTCGGCGATAACGATTCGCTTGGCAAATTGCTACGACTGCATCCTTGCTTACATCAACGAGCGTTCCGTCTTCAAGTCTAAGATTGCCTGACTGGTCTACTTTCATTTCAACCCCGGTCGGCTGTGCTGGATAGGGCTCGCCGATCATCAACTCGGCAGGCTTGATCTCAACGCAAGGCCGAAGGTATTTACGTGGCGGTAGAGCTGTCTCAATGAAAGTCTCTTGCAGGGTCTGCAAGTTGATCGGCACTTCGACATTGGTCTCGCTGGGGTTCCATTGGAAATAGCGATTGCGTTGCGCACCAACCACCGATTCCCAGTCGGCTTTTTGGTAAATCGACTCGTCCTCGGTATCTCGGACGTAAAGCACGAAGATGATGGCGCCGCTGCCCTCTTCCTTCCTTCGCAGCATGCGGCCCAAGCTCTGGATTCTCTGGCGAACGGAGCCGCTTGATGCGGCAATGATGCCGAGGTCTGCTGAAGGGACATTGAAACCCTCTACTAGCGACTTGGCGCTGATGATGCTGCGTGCAATCCCGCGACGGAAGGCGTCGATATTACTGGCACGAAGCCCCTGCGGAAGCTTGCTATGCTCTAGAACAGCGGGGATTTGGTGATCGAGCGCGGAGAGGAAGATATGGTCGATTTCCTCGATCGCCTCATGGAATACAATGGCTTTGCGTTGCATGTCCTGCATTGCGGCGAGAAGAATACGAATGGTCAAGTCAGCGCGAGACTCCGCCCGATAAACAAGGCGCTTACGTTCGTTTGCCAAGCC
>JANNON010000253.1:0-11216 GCA_031399105.1 Blastocatellia bacterium
TTGCTGACTGGCTTTCGCGGGTGGCCACTAATCGTAGGTTCGCCTCTTGTTCGTACCTGTTTCAAAGGAGAGAAATTCAGGATGTCTGCGATCACACTTGTCCTTTAGAAAACAGTTGAAGATGGGAAGTTCGACGTTCTGCTGATAGTGAAGTGAGGTCTTGGCGCCGAAGCGAATATCGCCGAGCAGATCACCTTCTGACCGCGCCCATCCGCCGTGAAACCATGGCCCCATGACCAGAGTGTTGTTGATTCCCGGATTCGACTTTTCGAGCGTCTTGTAAGTGTTGAGCGCGCCATAAAGGTTCTCAGCGTCAAACCAACCGCCAACCGTCATAACCGCGTGCTTTACATTCTTGAGGTGCGGGCGCGTGTTTCTCGCTTGCCAGTAATCGTCATAGTTCGGATGGGCCATCATCTCGTTCCAGAAGGAAATCTGGCCCTTGAAGTACTTCGCGTCAGCGTTTGCGACTGGTCCCATCTTCAGGAAGAAATCATACCCGTCTGGCGTTCCGTGACTGAAGCGCGCCGAGAACTCGGTGGTTAAAGTGGGCCGAGGCTGTCCGAAAGTGGCGAGGAAGTTAAATCCATGCGGCAAGAAGAGCGTGCCATTGTGATGAAAATCATCTCCCATGAACCAGTCCGCGATTGGCGCCTGCGGCGAAGATGCTTTCAAGGCTGGGTGGGCATCGATTAGCCCCATCGAGGTATAGAAACCCGGATAAGAGATTCCCCACATTCCCACGCGTCCGTTGTTATTTGGCACGTTCTTCACCAGCCAATCGATGGTGTCGTAAGTGTCGCTGCTTTCGTCGATATCCTGCGCGTGATGTTTCGCAGGGTTATGCGGCCGCATGTTTACGAACTCGCCTTCGGACATGAACTTCCCACGCACGTCCTGGTAGACAAAGATGTACTTCTCAGTTTGAAACAGCGGCGATGGCCCGAGCGTTGTCTTGAAGTCTTTCGCGCCATAAGGAGCGACGCTGTAAGGCGTGCGATTAATGAGAATGGGATATTGCCGCGATCTATCTTTGGGCGTGTAGATGGAAGTAAAAAGCTTTACGCCATCACGCATCGTGATTGTCTGCTCGAGCTTGTCGTAATCTGCTTTGACTGTCGCATCGTCTTGCGCGGCAGAAAGAGTGTTTACCGCGATGAAGGCGGCGAGAAGAAGTACGGGAAAAAGAGAAAGGCGAATGTAGCGCTTCATCGAACTTTTCCTGAAAAGTGAGCGCGTAGCGCGTCCGATGTTTATGGTTTTGAACGTCTCGCCATGTGCGCGATTTCGATCGGGTATGAGGTCAGTACCACCTCGCGGTAGCAGGTGGGGTGTTATGTTGAATCGAGCATCACCCCAAGAACGGGTTGGCGCGCCCCACCCGCTACCCGCGAGTGGTACTGGACCTCATCACGCTCACGTAGCCTTCGTTCACAGACCTCAAACAGCTGACTACCGCGTGTAACCCAAATTTAGTTTTGGGGGAGGTGTGAGTGGCGCATCCTGAATTCACGCTTTGGTCGATCGCAACGGTTAGGGCACTTCGACGATCAACTCGCGTCCGAAAGTGAAGTTCGGCCGCTTTCGGCCCTTCATATACTTCGCCGCCGTTTGGGAAAGCGCCGTGATTAAAATGGGCAGCGCTATCGTCGCGTCACAGTTTACGTAGGCTGTATGCGCTCCGCGAGCCAGCTTTCCATACACCAGTCCTTCATCGAGCGAGACAGCATTGGATCGTCCTCCAGGATGAGGTGCGTCAGTCGTAATCTGGATAGCGTACTTGTGGCCTTGATGATGGTCTTTGAGAATGAACGATGAGACTTCCGTTTGTTGAATGAAACTCTTGGGCGTACCCCCGCCGAGGTTTATTACTCCGGTGAGCCGGGCGCGGGCCGTGATGTTAACCATGTCCAGCACGTCCTGAACGATGTCGAACATGAAATTATTCTTCTTCTCGAAACGTGAAGCAGCGATACCTACCGCGATACCGCTATCGGCGATTGCCGGACAGAAGATTGGCACGCGCGCTTTGTAAGCTGACGTGAGCACACCATCCTCCGAAGCAATCTCCGCCAGTTCTCGTCCGAGCAGATGCAAATATTCACGCGTTGAGTATGGGCGGGATTGATCGAGTTGGTTGGTGAATCCACCGACCCACTCATTCGCTTCCCGATACTCTTCGTCACTCGCAAGCAGGTCCCACATGCGGCTAATCTGTGCCGAGTCCAACTCAGCATCAGTCATGGTGGGATGGGCCTGGAAGTGATAGCGCCCGAGCGTCTCATGCAGATCGTGAAAGAGGACCGAGCCTGAAAGCACCAGCACGTCAACGAAGCGGTTCTTGATCACGTAGGCGAGGAGGCGTCGCATCCCGGCGGGGATTAAGGCGCCAGCCCCAGCCACCATGATCGTGGTGTTGTCCCCCAGCATGTCGAGCCAGATGCGATGGGCCTCGGCCAATTGACGGCCACCGAAACCTGCTCCTTCCATTTTCTCGAGCAGTCCGGCAACGGACCGATCGCGATCGACCTGGATGGGGCGAGTCGGCGTAGTTAAGTACTTAGTAGCTTTGGGTTTTCGCTGAGTGACCATAAAGGTTTTGAACCTCTCCAGAGTGGACTTTCAGTATGATTGCTTTGTTATGCCCACCCACACGATTAGGCCTAACGCTTAAAAACTAGTAATCGGTGCTTCTTCGAGCCTTTGTCTTCGCACCGTTGACCGCAAGATAGGTATAGGCGTCGTACTTTGATTCGTAAAACTGGGCGAGTTCGGCGCCCTCGGCTTCGCTTAGTTCATTGTCTTTGACGCGCTGACTAATCAAACGGCGGAAACCATCGTGCAAGAGACTGCGTTCGTAACGGGCGCGTGCGGTGGCTTCACCGACCGTGGTGCCGCGAATTACTTTCTTGATCAGGAACCCTTCGTCATCGATATGGATATGGGCTTCGTGCGTCGCGCCGAACAAATTGTGATTGTTACCCATCACTTCCTGATAAGCACCAACCAGCAGGAAAGCGATGTAATAGGTTTCACCCGGAATTAGAGTGTGCAACTCGAGCACTTGCTTTACATCGTGGAGGTCCACGAACTTATCGACGATACCGTCAGAGTCGCAGGTGATATCGCAAAGCGTAGTGTATTCCGTCGGCTTCTTGTTGAGATGGTGAATGGGAACTATGGGAAAAAGTTGATCCAAAGCCCAATGGTCCGGGACGGAGCGAAACACTGAAAAGTTTGCGAGGTATTTCGCGCACAGCAATTTCCTGAGATCATCGAATTCTTCAGAAACATACTTTGCTTGTTGTGCATACTTATCGGCGCGTTCGCAAACATCCCAAAAAAGCACTTCACCCTTCGCGCGATCTTCGAGACTGATTAATCCCAAATTGAAGAGTGTGAACAGCTCTTCGCGGTGCTCGAGAGCGTCGTGGTAATACTCGCGATAATTCTTGACCGTGATCGACTCACGCAGATCGCTGAGTTCAACAACAACTTGCGGATCGTCTTTAGCGACTTCGATTCCAGTGATGTCTTCGACGACGGTTTCAATCTCATCCTGAATGTTTGTGACCAGGATGGCGTGATACGCGGCAAGAAACCTGCCTGACTCCTGAATAATCGTCGGGTGCGGCACATTCTCGTCATCACAGACCTGCTTGATCGTGTAGATGACGTCGTTGGCAAATTCCTGCGAGTTATAGTTTGCCGAAGAGTCAAACGCGGTCTTGGATCCGTCGTAGTCGACGGCCATACCACCGCCTACATCAAGCAGATCGACTGGGACTTTCAGCTGAACGACCTTGGCGTAAACGCGGGCGGCCTCTTTCATCGCATTCTTGATGCGCTTGATGTCGGTAAGTTGAGAGCCGATATGAAAGTGCAATAGCCGCAACATGCTGATCCGATCGGCCTTTTCCAGCCGCCGAATTACTTCCAGCATCTCGGTTGTTGTCAGACCAAACTTTGCCGCTTCGCCGCCTGACTTTTCCCAACGTCCTGAGCCTTTGGAGTAAAGCTTAACGCGCATTCCAAGGATCGGTAGATTGCCCTCGTGGCGGTCGACGATGTTGAGCACGTGATCGAGCTCGTTCAACTTCTCAATAACGATTACAACTTTCTTTCCAACACGTGCGCCCGCAAAGGCGAGTTCGATAAACTCTTCGTCTTTGAAGCCATTGAGAACAAGCAGGCTTTCCGGTGTTTGTTCAAGCGCCAGCGCCGCATACAGTTCGCCCTTCGAACCAGCTTCAAGTCCGAAATCGTAACGCGAGCCTTCCCGGAGATACTCTTCGACCACGGCGCGTTGTTGATTGACCTTCATCGGGTAGACACACATGTGCGCGCCCTGATAATCAAACTCGCGAATTGATCTACTGAATGCCCTTTGAAGCTTTCTGACCTGTGCAGCGACTAGCTGGGGGAATCTCAGGAGAACCGGTGCGCCAATGCCTCGTTTCGCGAGATCATCGATAATCTCCTTTAGGTCGGCTGAACGGGGATCCCCCTCGGCGGGACGAACTACAAGATTTCCCTTGCGATTTACGTCAAAGTAACCAGCACCCCAATTCTCAATGCCATAAGTCTCGAGCGTCTGCTCAATTACCGTCGTCAATTAGCAATCTCCTGCCTGACATGCGAAGAAACAAGTTTGCGCTCATTCCAACTGAAGCGTAGTTGTACATCATCCGATTTCGAGATGGAGATTTCGTGGGTTGGAACGCTTTAGTCGGGGAATGTAACAGAAATCCACAAGTCGGTCTATAACTTTTTTGTTTCAGAAGGTGCGTTTTCGGCACGTAAATGGCCCAACGGCAACACTTATTGGCGCGTTCCCTTAAGCAACTGACTACGGTTTTTCGGATCATCGCTTAAGCCGGAGATCAAATCCCTTGACTTGTTCCGCGCCATCCCTATAATGCAAATTTTTTTGCGCGTCGTTCTATGACGTTCGCTTCTTGCCGCAGCCGTTCAGTTTTCATCTCGCTCGCACCAGCAACCACCTCGGGGCGAAGAGCACCCCTAACACTCCCAAATTTCAGGAGAAATCATGAACCCTAAGACTGTCTTGAAATATGCTGCCGATCAGGGCGCCAAATTCGTTTCCGTGCGATTCACAGACCTGCCCGGCTCCTGGCAACATTTAACCTTTCCCATCGGACAACTCGGCGAGGACCAATTTGAGAGCGGCTTTGGCTTCGACGCCTCGTCGATTCGCGGCTGGGCAGCAATTCACGAATCGGACATGCTGCTGGTGCCGGACGCCTCGCGTTTTTGGATGGATCCCTTCGCCGATCATGCGACGCTCTGTTTGTTTGGCAATGCCGTCGACCCGATCACGAAAGAAGGTTACGCATTCGATCCACGTTCGGTCGCCTTGCGTGCGGAAAATTATCTGAAGTTTACGGCGCTCGCCGATACGGCTTACTTCGGACCGGAGGCCGAGTTCTTTGTTTTCGACTCAGTCAAGTTTCATAACGATCAACATTCCGCGGGCTACACGCTGGATTCCGACGAAGCGCATTGGAACAGTGGTCGCGATGCAAACGAATTTCAGGGTACAAACCTCGGTTACCGCATTCGGCCGAAGGAAGGTTATGTGCCGGTTGCGCCGACAGACACGCTCGGCGATCTGCGCTCCGAGATTTCGCTGACGCTACTGAAGTGCGGTATCGAGGTGGAGTGTCATCACCACGAAGTTGCCACGGCCGGCCAGTGTGAAATCGATTTCCGTTTTTCAACGATGCTGGGCACCGCCGACAACCTCCAAATTTTTAAGTACGTCGTCCGTAACACCGCATACTCGTACGGCAAGGCCGCGACCTTCATGCCGAAACCGCTCTATGGTGACAACGGTTCAGGAATGCACTGCCACCAGTCGCTTTGGAAGGGAGATAAACCACTCTTTGCTGGTGATGGTTATGCCGGCCTTTCCGAGATGGCGAAGTTTTATATCGGCGGGTTGCTCAAGCACGCAGCAGCGATAGTCGCCTTCGCGGCTCCGACAACGAACAGTTACAAACGTCTCGTTCCGGGATTTGAGGCACCGGTGAATTTGGCTTACTCAGCTCGCAATCGTTCGGCAGCGATTCGCATTCCGATGTTCTCAGCCAGTCCGAAGCTGAAACGGTTGGAATTTCGTCCACCGGATCCTTCGTGCAATCCGTATCTCGCTTTTTCCGCAATGTTGCTGGCAGGTCTGGATGGCGTGCAGAACCGCATCGATCCCGGCGAGCCGCTCGAGAAGGACATTTACGACTTGTCTCCCGAAGAATTGAAAGATGTTCCTACGCTGCCCGGTTCCCTCGATGAATCTCTCAAGGCGCTCGAAGATGACCACGACTTTTTGTTGAAAGGCGACGTGTTCAGTCCGCAACTGATCGAGCGTTGGATAACTTACAAACGCGATAAAGAGATCACACCCATGCGCATGAGGCCGCATCCGTTGGAGTTTGGACTTTACTTCGATATTTAGTCTGATCGAGTGATTGGAACCGGAACGTTGACCCGACGCTACCGCGTTACGGCACTGACTTCTTTAGCTAACTTGTTGGGGCGGCACTCCGTGGCCGCCCCTCTCGTTTGTAACGACGCGAGTGGGGAGCAAGGGGCGGCCACGGAGTGCAATCCTCACAAAGTAGCCACTCCGATGTTCACCGCGTAAGATAACCACGTGTCGATGCCGGACGAGCGAGTGCTTTCGCTGATTCGCGATTTGCCTGATGAGAAAGGCCCACAGGCTTTTCTCGAGCGCATCGCCGTCGAAGATCCACGTGCGCAGAAATTGCTATCGCGAGATCGTGGCCTGCTGTCTGACACCCTCGCGCTCGCCGCCTGGAGCCCGTTGCTCGCTACCACCCTCGAACAAAACCCAGATTACATTTCATGGCTTTCACGTGAACGAAGTAGTGCTCGGGTGCGCACGCGCGATGAATTGAAAGAATCGTTAGCGCGGTTCGAGCTCACGCACTCGTCATTAGCCCCGCAAGCTGTTCTCGCACGCTTTCGCCGGCGCGAGTTGCTTCGCACTTATCTGCACGACATTCGGGGCACACACACACTCGTGGAAACCACTGAAGAACTCTCGAACGTCGCGGATGCCGTGCTCGAGTACGCGCTGAATCTCGCGCGGCAGGATCTCGATAACAAGTTTGGTTTGCCCAGAAGCACGGACGAGCGCGGCCGCGTGGCCACGGCCGACTTCTCTATCGTGGCGTTGGGCAAACTGGGTTCATATGAACTGAACTACGCGTCAGACATAGATCTGATGTTCATCTATTCAGAAGAAGGAACTACCTCGGGAAAGGGAGAGCGAGGCGAAGTTACCAACCGCGAATACTTCGTCAAGCTCGCTGAGACTGTCGCCCGTCTGGTCGGACAGCCCGGCGGGGAAGGAGCGGCCTATCGAGTAGATCTGCGTCTGCGCCCACACGGTCGCGACGGAGCGCTTGCGTGTTCGCTCGAAGAAGCTTTGCGTTACTACCGTTCAAAAGCTCAAGCGTGGGAACTGCAAGCCATGATTCGCGCGAGAGCTGCGGCCGGTTCAACTCAGCTCTTTCAACGGTTCGCCAGCGGTGTTCGAGAGAAGGTCTTCCGGCGCGACGTTTCCGTGGCCGACGCACTCGCAAGTGTGCGACTCGCAAAGCAGAAGATCGATCGTTATCGAGAGAAAGACACCGGCGGCTTTAACGTAAAGCTAAATCGCGGCGGAATCCGTGACATTGAGTTCATTGCGCAGGCGTTGCAGTTGGCCCACGGTGGGAAGGACGAATGGTTACAGGCGCCACACACGTTGATTAGTTTGGGAAGGCTTGCCGATCGAGACCTCATTTCAGAAAACGAGCGCACGGAATTGTCTGACTCCTACGTTTTCCTGCGTCGTCTCGAACATCGACTACAGATGGAGCAGGGACTGCAAACGCATGTCGTTCCCTTGCAGGCCGATCAACGCGCGCTCGTCGCCCGGCGGATGAACTTTAAAGGTGCAAACGCGTTGGCGGATTTTGATGCAGCGCTCGAGACACATACCACCGACGTCCGCGCTGGCTTCAACCGCGTCTTCAAGGAGGTCGATCCCCGGACTGAAGATCAGACCGAAGTGCAACCTGCAAAACTCACCAGCTCTCGCGATCCACGCGTAAGCTTGTCGCTCGCGGCAGCCAGCGACCTATTACGTCATCTTGTACCAGTCGATTCTCAACGAACTGTCGAGTCGGTTGCGGATTCGCTAATCGCACGCGCAAGTAAGTCGTCCAATTCTGCGCGGGCCTTGTCGTCAATTGCGCGCATAGCCGCCTCAATGGATAAGCTTACCGATCCGATTGAAGTGAGTAGCGAGAGTCTTGACGCAGTGATCGGTCTGGGAGGCGCTTCGGAGTTTTTTAGCGAGATCCTGGCCAGCAACCCAACCCTCGTTAGCTCGTTGGGAGCAAGTACAGGAGGCGCCACGCGTCGCGATTTTCGTTCTGCCCTGAGGGCCGCCGTTGAACCCGAGAAGGAGTTTGCGGCCGAACTGTCGGCTTTTCGACGTCAGTGGGCTCGCCTGTTACTCGAGATCGGAATGAAAGACGCTGCTGGTGAGATTTCCGACTACGATTCCAATCGTCTGCAGACCGAACTCGCGACGGCGAGTCTGAACGTCGCTTTCGTGATTGCGCGTCGAGAAATGATTCGCAGATTTGGCCCACTTGCTGCGGGACCGCGGCTCGCCGTTTTGGGTGTAGGGCGGCTAGGCACCGGAGGCGTCGATTATGGCTCCGATCTTGATGTGATTGTTGTTTACGACTCGCTGGTCCCTTCGCCCGTTGCGTCCCTAACAAAAGAGGAAGCGTATGCACGGTTGACCGAACTGATAATTGCAACGATTACCAACGTCACCAGAGAGGGTTACCTGTATCGCGTCGACTTGCGGCTGCGGCCGAACGGACAAAGTGGCTCGTTGGTAACAAGCTCAGACGGTTTCATCGAGTATGCGAAGAAGGGAACTGCCGTTTGGGAGTGGCTCGCTTATGTGAAGTTACGCGCGGTGGCGGGTGATCTCGAGTTAGGGAGAATGATTGAGACTCATGCGCGTCATGCAATTCACGAAAACGCACGCCACGCATCGGCGAATGAGCTGCGAGAAGAAACGCGGCGTGTTCGTGATCGCCTCGAGTCTGAGAAGGGACAGCGTCTAAGGCTGGGGGAGTTGGATATCAAGTATGCCGCGGGCGGGATGCTGGATGTTTACTTCGCTGCGCGCTATCTGCAACTGCGCGATGATGTTTCGGATGAAGGGGAAGAACGCTCGACGCAATCGACACTGGAAAGACTTGCCGCCAGCGAATCGCTTGGGCCGGAAGAGTATGCGGCGCTCGCGGATGGGTATGCCCTGCTTCGCACAGTAGACCACCAGTTACGGTTGCTGGTCGGTAAGTCTGGAAGAGTGCCGGCGAGCGACCACGCAGTCGTGCGCGACATCGCAAGAGAGCTGGGCTTTAACTCGGCGGTGGAGTTGCATGAGTCAGTGACCGCGCGCATGAGAGAAATTCGCGACGCTTATGATCGCATCATTGCTGAGTGAGAGGCGCTAGCTGGTTTCGGCTTTGTCGGTCGATTCAGACCAGCAGCGTGCACACCAGCGGTGGGTGGCGTGGCGTTCCTTCTCGGTAAACTCCGCGGATGCCGGCAAGCGTTTGACTACTTCCCGTTCATCGTCGGTTAGTTCCCTCCAGCTCTTTAAACGGCCTTCATAACAACGGGGACAGCGGTCGTTGGTGATCAAGTTGTTTCTCCTTTCTCAAATGTCGGCACGCGCTGAAGATTAGGAAGACCAGATGGGCAGTCTCACTGTCAGGAAGGTGGACCCTGTCCCCGCCTGAGTTTCGGCGCAATGAAGATCGGTAGAATCTTGAATCTGCCAACGGATCTTGAAACTAAGGCAACTTGAAGCGGGGACAGGGTCCACCTTCCCGACAGCGAGACTACATATCTTGATTTGTCTCCTGAGACATTGAGTTTTTGCACAGTCTCAACGTGCGGTGTTACTGACTTCATCGCCAAAAACTACTGGTGCGCTTAATTCCACTTGATTACGTAACAATTTGTTTTGTTTACTCAGCCTCTTTCCTCGTGTAATTTATCTGTGGTTGTGAGCCACGGCAACTGCACACCAGGTGCTCGCATCCACTACCAGTCGAAGGAAGGTTGAATGTTTCGCATAAAAGCCTCTTACTCAGAACAAATGGAACTTGGCATCAGCATGGAGCGTGCGCGCGAGTTTTTTGGCGAGCTGCGCAACTTTGTGGACCTGATGCCGGGCATTGAAGGTATTCGCAAAGAAGCCGGCGGCATCATGCGCTGGATTGTGCGCGCGGAAGTTCCGGTGATAGGACCCGTGCACGCGAACTTTACGGTTGAGAAGACTGACGACACGCCTGAGCGCCTGGAATGGTCTCCCGCGCAGAGCGAGATGAAAAACTATCTTCGCTACGCCGCCTCATTCGAAGAGCGTGGACATAAAGTTTTGATTCGCATTGCGCAGCATGTGGAACTGCGAAGACCGCATGCGAAAGACTTGCACCGCTTTGCCGCGCTGGTTGGTGAAAGCACCATCAGCGCTGAAATGCAGAAACGCGTTCGCGAAATGATTGTTGTGTTTTTAGAGCGCGCGCGGGTGAAGCTGGAAGGTGAGTCGATGGTCGAGCAGGAAGCCGAAGCTGTGTAGCCGCCTTCCCGCCATTTACCTCTTACGGCACTCAGGATGTGGACCCCTCTCCCCGCCCAAGCCGGGCGAAATCCAACCTCTAAGAAACCAAGCCGGCTTGTACTCTGCGAACTGTAGGCGAGGCGAGGTAGCCCGTGTTGCTGTTATTGCCTCATCTGTTCTCAAAACCCAGTACAA
Source organism: Blastocatellia bacterium (assembly GCA_031399105.1). Taxonomy (GTDB): domain Bacteria; phylum Acidobacteriota; class Blastocatellia; order Pyrinomonadales; family Pyrinomonadaceae; genus PSRF01. Next base: position 10,883 of record JANNON010000253.1, read on the forward strand.
AGTCTCTGTTGTCCGCGCCGTTTCTCGGTCGGTGCATCCGATTGCAATGTCGTTTCTCAGTGAGCTTGAAATACTGGCAAAGTGGCCGTTTGGTTCCGCGGGTTCTCCAATAGAGTGCCGGCGATGGCTAACGTGGCGGATGCACGCGGCGCAGGATTCTTCAAAGTCTTAGCCACGTCTAGTGAACGATACAAGTCAATTCGAGCCAATGCTCGAAAAAGACTTGCTAAGCCAAAGTCAGCGCCACCGATGGTAATGATCTTGAGGCCACTCTTGGTAGAAACTGGAAAGTGGAGTTGATCATTCTCACCAGTAAATTCCTGAGCGGAGTTAG
>JANNON010000259.1:0-2955 GCA_031399105.1 Blastocatellia bacterium
GTTTTATTTTTGGCGCGGGTCGGCCCTGGCCCCCCCCGTTTTTTGCCGGGTTTGTTTTTTTGCCCATGGGGGGCGGTTGCGGGGGTTTGGGCCGGCGGCCGCCCCCGCTCCCAGGAATGAGTCGAACGTTCTAATTCGACAAAGAACGAGGGGTGTCCCCGGAGGGACACCCCTACAATGCTGATACGCTGTTGCTAGAGCATAAACCGAAGCTCCATCGAATGAAGAGTTCAGCCCTCGTGAAGCGCCAGACGAAACGCGACCATCTCTTCAGCGTTTCGAACCAGCAATACGTCGCCGGCCAACACTGGATGGTTCCATGTTTTGCCCTCGATCGCCGGGAACTGCGTTAATTCGGTAAAACGATCCGGAGCGGCGCCGACCAGCGCGAGCTTGCCGTGCTCCGACACGATCAACAGCACGTTCTGATCCGGCAACAGCACGAGTTGGCCGTGGCCATAACTTCCGCCTTCCCACTTTCGCGCTCCGTCCTTCAGATCGATGCAGGCGATCGAAGTGCCGTCGAAACCGTAAGCATGGCCATTGTGGATGACAAAGTCGCTGAAATATGGTTTCAGCCCGTCAGACGTCCAACGTTCTGAGACGGTCCAACCGCCGGCTTCGTGGGCGACGGAGATGCGGTGCATGTCGCTGCCTTCGCCATCGCTGACCAGCAGATCACCATTCGCGACCTGGGCCGGTTGCACGATGCGTGTGTTTGACGACAACGGATGCTGCCAAAGCACCTTGCCATCGGCCGGCGATACGCTGACTGCTCCAGGTCCGCTCATGAGCACGATCTGCGTGACACCGTCGATAGTTACTCGATGCGGCGAACTGTAGCCACCACCGCCTTGCGGACCGAACCAGCGTGGCTCACCGGTATTGCGATCATAGGCTGCGAGCGTGCCGGCAGTGGCGACGATCACAAGGTCGCCTTCAACCAATGGCGAGCTCGAAAAACCCCAGCCGGGAAGTTTTGCTTTGGTGTCGGACGCTGCGTTGCGCGTCCACACGACGGAGCCATCCTCCGCGTTAAGCGCATTCAGGATTCCAGTCCCTCCGAATGTGTAGACACGACCGTCGCTAAGCGTCGGCGTTCCGCGCGGGCCAGCACCGGCGTTCGATTCCCAGAAACGCGCGGCGTCGTTATGTCTCCAGATCGGCTTGCCGGTAGTCACGTTGTAGCAAGCGACAACTTCGTTTCCGCCGCGTTGTTCCTGCGTATAAAACCGGTCGCCGTGAACTGCAAAGGACGACCAGCCAGGGCCTATTGGCCGGTGCCAGAGCTCGGCAGGCGGCGCAGCGACCCAGTCGGTTTTGATCCGCACGCCGCGAACGACGCCGTTGCGTTCTGGACCACGAAAGCCGGGCCAGTCAGATCCTGTATTTATAGAAGCGGGAGCTGCCTGAGCTGCCGCAGGTTCCTCGGCGACTGCTTGGGCCAACATCTTCTCCTCCGGAGTTTGCGACCACCGCCAGTGGAGATCCGAAGCTGCGTTGCCGGTGATGCCACCAGTTCGCAGAAGCGTGAACGCGACGCAAACGAGCAGGATGGCTCCGACCAGCGAGGCGCGCCGCACTTTGTTCGAGATACTACGAGTGGCAAAAGCCCACGCCACCAGCGCAACGCTCAGAATCGGAACCGCGAGAATAGGAAACAACATTCCCATCGCGCCTTTCGCAATCGACACGTGAACGATGCGCGAGGTCGCTAACAGCGCGAGAATCATCAGGACAATCACACCGATGCGCTCGGACCAACGCGCGCGGCTGAAGAATAGCCACCAGATGATGATGGCGAGCGCGCAGAACACACCGCCAAAGAGACCAAGGATAGGGATCGGCAAACCGAAGAGCTTGGAGTCAGGCGCGACAAATGGAAGCACAAACCTGAGGAGTATGAGCAGCGTCGCCGCTACCACACCGGGCCACAGTCGCAGCGGCTTCCGCGTCTTTGGTTTGTCGGTTTGGGCGTGGGGAGGTTCGTTCGGAGTGTGTCCGAGGATGGTTACTTCGTCGGAAGATCTTTCGACGGGGGTCTGTTCGATAGCCATGTGAAGCATACGCTTCTGAACAGGCCGTTTGTTTCATGCTTTCGCATGGTGATGAAGTCAGTACCGTAACGCAGTTGCGTCGGGTCTGGCTTAGGTTCCACGTGGATTACAGTGTGACGCTAGATTGCCAAATGCATTTGGTATTAATTGAGTACTGGCGATGACTGCCCGACGCGACAGCGTTACGGTACGAGGCTTTGCACAAAAAGTAACGGTAAGGGGGGGCGAGGCGAAGCAATCAGAACCGCGGAGCGCAGCGACCGGGCCGATTCGGAAGAAGCACGCAATTGACCGGGTAGTTGAGTTTTCTTTCAAAACCAGTCGAAGTTTTCGCGTCGGCCCGGTCGCTGCGCTCCGCGGTCTGATTGCTTGCGCCTGTGGGTCCAAGGCTTCACCCTGCGGATCTACGGTTAAGTATTTAGTTTTTGTGCAAACCCACGGTACTGACCTCACGACATTGCGAGCCTAGTTCCCCAGATCTGCCAGGCGACAAACGAATCCCCACCCGCCACCGAGTTCACTCACGGCCAACATCAGTTCATTACTGCCTTTCTTTAACGGTAGGTACACGGCGTCGTTTTCTGCATTAATGATCCCGAGGGAGCACCAAAAAAAAAGGCCACAGATTAACGCGGATAACACGGATCTGAAAAAGAAGCGGTAGGGCGCACTTGCCATTCATCTTTCAGATCCATCTGGACCGTGTGTAACCGCGGCAACCTATCTCAGCGCAGCGGGGCGTTACGGTGCAAACGTCTCAAGCTTGAAAGTCTCGCTGTCAGGAAGGCGGACCCTGTCCCCGCTTCTTCAGCGCCACTCAGCTTTCAAGTCAACCTTTCAAGCTGAGAGGTGAACTGAGAGGTAGTGGTTCGAAGCTCGAAGCGGGGACAGGGTCCGC
>JANNON010000315.1:0-8279 GCA_031399105.1 Blastocatellia bacterium
TTCCTCGTCGGCGGGCGGCCCGACCGGGACCGATCCGACCGGCTGGGTCAGGACCCCTCGCACACGAGAGACGACCCAGAGGGGTGCCCACGGAGGGACACCCCTACAATCCAAACTGAATGAACAAGTCCCACGCAGTCATCGATGTGAAGCAGCTGATTGCCGGCTCGTCGATCGATGAACTAAACAAACTGGCCGAAGAGTATTTTGCGCGTACGCAGGATTGGACTTTTCATCTCTCGAAGCCGTTCGGCTCAGTCGATGAGGCGCCGCAACTGCTAATCAATTTCGCAGTCGTGCTGCAAGGTCTCGAACTGTGCCGGGGTCTTGAGGTTCTGGAGTTTGGCGCTGGAACCTGTTGGGCATCGCGGTACCTTTCGCAACTCGGCTGCGCTGTAATCGCGACAGATATCTCACCTACCGCGCTAAAGATTGGCAAAGAGCTTTACGAACGACAACCCGTCTTCGGCAACATGCCTGAGCCGAACTTTCTCCTGTTCGACGGCTATCGGATCGACCTGCCTGATAACAGCGTCGATCGCATCATCTGTCTGCATGCACTTCATCATGTGCCCAATCCGCAAACTGTACTGTCCGAGTTTGGGCGCGTTCTAAGAGACGGTGGCATTGCCGGGTTTGCCGAGCCAGGTCCCGAACACTCTCGCTCGCCACAGTCACAGGATGAAATGAGAACGTTCGGAGTGGTCGAAAACGACGTGGACATCTCGCAGATTTGGCGCGATGCCAAAGCGTGTGGCTTTACCGATATCAAACTCGCAGTATTCAACGTGCCGCCGTTCCTGCTTTCGCCAACAGAGTTTGAGCAACTATTAAAAGGCGGTCCCGCGAGCAAACGTTTCGCGCAGGCACTCGCAGCGTTTCTAAAGGACCAGCGCACCTTCTTTCTTTACAAAGGCAAGCCCGCTGCACTCAACAGTCGCTTTCCCGGTGGACTGAGTGCGAAGATCGAGATCGAGCCATCTTCACTGATCTGCCGCGCTGACGAAGAGATTACTTTGCGCGCTCGGGTTGAGAACAATGGGAAGGCGGTTTGGCTGCCACGCTCAGCTGGGATTGGCGCGGTCCAACTCGGTTGTCATGTTTACGACAGTAGCGGCAAGATTTTTCGGCAGAGTTACCATTGGGAAGCTTTGATGGACGGTGATGGACTGCCGGTGCTGCCCAACGATGCGGTTGCGGTAGTGGTGAGAATGGCGCCCTTGCCCGCGGGGGAATACGTGCTTGAGTTTGATATGGTCAGTAACGACGTCGCGTGGTTTGCGCAGAACGGATCGCCGACGGTGAGAGTGCCGTTGACGGTAACGGGTTAGCGCGGTAGGCGGAGCCCTTGGAGTGCGCCGAGTTCTCGGCGCTTTCGTATCAAGTTTCCCAAAACTCAAGCTTGGTTTGAGCCAATTCCACGCATTACAAAGCGCCGAGAACTCGGCGCACTCCAAATGCTTCGCATGCCGTTGCTTGACCGACTCTTCGCGATCGACATGACTAGAACGTGGGCATCCCGGTTAGGGCTACATTGGCTTGCCAAACTGATCTTCTGCGCGGGCTTCACTCTCGCGATGATCTATCACCACGTGGTGCCGCTTAATGCAGTACCGTTTTTGATCGGCATCAAGGGACTCGACAGTGGCCAGATGGTCTGGAATCTCTGGTGGACCGTTGAGGCCATCACGCACGGCCGCAATCCTTACTACACGAACCTGCTCTTCTATCCACTGGGCTCAAATCTGGCCCATCACACACTCGTGCCGGGGTTCTTTCCGATTACGCTGCTGGTGAAGATCGCGAGCGGAGGTGATCCACTTTATCCGCTCTATGCTTATAAGATCATCATTCTGATCTCGTTCACGCTAATCCTTTTCTTCACGTATCTGTTTCTCAAAGAACTCGGATTCAGCCGGCCGATCGCGGCAGTGTTCTCCCTCGCATATGCCTTCAGCGATTTCTATCTGCTGCATTTCATCCATCTCAATCACCTGGCTGGTTTCTTCATTCCGCTGACTGCACTCTTCCTCGTGCGTTTCTATAAACAGCCGCGATCGCGGAACCTCATCGGCGCCGCTATCTCCGGATCGGTGGCTGCCTATTTCACCGAATTCACGATCTACATCTACATGGCCATCATGATGTTGCTGACCATGTTCGCGCTCTTCAAAGATGAGAGGCTGATGCTGATTGAGAAGTTGAAGCTGGCAGGCAGGCGTCAATTGTTACTCGCCTCAATCATCTTTGTGGTTATTCTTGGACCATTTGTGGTGCTGCTCTTTACCGACAAGATTAGAAATCCGCCAGTAAAAGAGATTTCAATGTACTCGGCAAATCTGGCTGCCTTCGTTATCCCCGGACAGGAACGCGATCAAAATTTCCTGCACGGCGAGCCCCACGCAACGCCGCTTTACGGCAAGCTCTTCAGCGGCATCGATTCAAGGGTCAAAGTCGGCAAAGGTGGTTACGAAACATTCATTGGCTTTCCGGTGTTGCTATGCAGTTTGATTGCGCTGGTTGCGGTGCGAAGCCGATATGTCCGCACCTCTCTGGTGATCTCACTTGTCTTCTACGTCCTGAGTCTTGGCCCAACGCTGAAAGTACTCAGCAACGAAACAAACATCGCGATGCCTTACTCGTTGCTGATGCTAATACCCCCGTTTGATTCAGGTCGTACACCGATTAGATTTATCGCGATTGCTCTGTTCTTTCTGATTATTGTTGCGGCGAGCGGCGCAGCATTCGTCGAAAACTGCCTGCGAAAGCGCGAACGCTCGAGCCTCGCGATGATCGTAATGATTGCTTTGCTTGGCTGGACGATTGCCGAAGTGTACTCACCGGTCAAGCGTCGCGAACCGTTCAAAGTTCCGGCTGCACTGTCCCGCATCGTCCCAGGACCAGTGCTCAATCTCCCCCCAGTACAATGGGATGGCTATGCAGCGTTGCTCCAAACGCAACATCATCAACCGATCGATACAGGCTACGTCGCACGGAACAGCGACCAGCAATACAACTATTTTGACGAGCTGGATCTCATGTTCGATAAAGGCGGCAAGGAGTTCTGCCACTACGTTTCAGGACTTGGGTTCCGCAACGTTCTCATCAAACCAGGATCTGTGCTCCTGCCGTACTGGTCCAGCATGTTGCCTTTAGACCTGGAACGGTGTGGTCTCAACATAATCGATTTGCGCAGACCGGATTCGTTACCGGACGAGGCGACTCTCACGATTGATTTCACCGACGAGGTAAAACCGAGTTACCCGCTGCTGGATTTTGGATCGCGGGTAGAATTTGGCTCAGCAGAGGCCGATAAGTATCTTTGGTACGGCTGGAGTGGCCGCGAGGCTTTCTCACACTGGACGGATCGCGGCACGGCGGCGTTCCTTTTCGCGCTTAATGAAATCAGACCTGCCACTTTGATCATGAAGACCGGACCATTTTTGGCTCCGCCGCAACTTGCGAGTCAGCGGGTTTTCTTGAAACTAAATGGAAAGCAGGTCGCCGATCTAACGCTCACTAATCGTGAGGCCGAGGAGTTTCACATAGATCTACCAGCAAGCGTGCTGCAGAAAGAGAATCTGCTGACGTTCGAGTTGCCAGATGCCCAGTGGCCGAAGAGTTTAGGTCACAGTGATGACACTCGATTGCTCGGAATCAACGTGCAATCCATCAAAATCGATCCCACCCCCTGATGCCCACTCAAGACACAATCTGGCAGAGACTGGTTTGCGATCGCGGCCTGAGATCGACCCTGTTTGCGTTCACGCTCACTAGACTACTCGTCTTGGCAATCTTTCTGCTTGGGACCAACGTCGAAATAGTTGAACTCAATCGAACCTTCGGAATCGATGCTGAAGAGATAAAGGTCGATCTAAAGAACGCCGATGTGTTGGGCAGGCTCAGAGCGCTCGGGATGCGTGGCGATAGCGGCTGGTATCTGCATATCGCCGATCGTGGTTATGAGCGCATTCCGTTTGATCTAAGCGAGCCGCACAACTGGGCTTTCTTTCCGTTGTGGCCGCTTGTATGGCGCGCGGCCGCAACGATTACCGGGGGCTATTTGTTTACCGGGATTGCGCTTTCGAATCTGTTTTTCTTCTTCGCTCTGCTGGCGCTGCATCGGCTCGCCAATGCATTTGGATTGGACGAAGCCGCCGCAGACCGCACGGTATTCTATGTGGCAGTCTTCCCGACCAGCTACTTCTTCTCGTTGCCGATGTCGGAATCGTTGTTTCTCCTGCTGACGGTCGGAAGTTTTCTCGCGGCTAAGAAGAACTCGTGGTGGATCGCTTCGTTGCTGGCAGCGCTCGCAGCGTCTACTCGTGTAACTGGACTGCTTTTGTTGCCGGCATTGTTGATAATGCAGTGGCAGTCAGACGGGAAATTCAGGCCCGGCTTAAAGACTTTGAGTTTGGCGCTCGTGCCGTTGGGGGTCCTGGCCTACATGGCCTATCTCAGGTCAATTACCGGAAACGCGCTGGCTTTCCTGGAGATTCAACCGGCGTGGGGACGCAAGGCACAGTTCTTCGTAATCACGCTGTTTGAGTATCTGGGTGATCCGTTGGAACTGACTTACAAATGGAATTTCAAGTTGCTGAATTTTCTCGCAGCTATGCTCGGCTTCGTATGCGCATTTGTATTGTTGAAACGGAGACAGTGGGCGCTCGGGGTGTTTACGCTCGGCGCAGTATTGCTGCCGCTGTCGTCGGGAACATTGCAGTCGATCGCTCGCTATATGATGGTCGTGTTTCCCGTCTTCTTCGTGTTAGCTATTGCCGGCAGATCACCGCGAGTTGATCAGATTGTGCGGTCGGTGTGCCTCGTGAGTTTGGGGATCATGACGCTGCTTTGCACGATCATCGTAACGCTCGCGTTGTCATAAGAACGACCCCTTGAAGCATAAACTTATCAATCATCTGCGCTGTCCTTCATGCGCCGCAGCGATCAGTCTGACTGAAACAGCCAGGTCAGAAGACGCCGAGATCATCGAAGGGACACTTGCTTGTGATTCCTGCGACGCACGCTTCCCGGTTGTGCGCGGTGTGCCTCGCTTCGCAAGTCAGGAGAATGTCGAGAGCGACAAGGCCGCGACTGCCGAGAATTTCGGTTGGCAATGGCAACATTTCACGCAGGAAGACGAGCTCTACGATGAACAGTTTCTCGCCTGGATCGCTCCGGTTCGTCCCGAGTTCTTTAAGGGCAAACTGGTGGTTGAAGGAGGTTGCGGCAAAGGGCGGCACACTCAGCTTGCCGCGCGTTGGGGCGCGAAGGAGGTCATTGGTGTCGATCTGAGTGCGGCGGTTGAGACGGCGTTTCGAAACACTCGGCAACTGGAGAACGCCCACATTATTCAGGCTGATATTTACAATCTGCCGCTAGCGAAAGAATTCGACTACGGATTCTCAGTGGGCGTGCTGCATCATCTGCCCGCTCCGAAGGCTGGCTTTATTTCTCTCGCATCGAAGATCAAAACCGGTGGACATCTTTCGGCATGGGTTTATGGAGCCGAGAACAACGAATGGATTGTTAAGTTTGTGAATCCGGTGCGCGAGCGCTTTACGTCGCGGGTGAACAAGAGAGCTTTGCTACATCTTTCAAAACTGCCGGCCGCTTTGGTGTTTGCGGCAACGAAACTTGTTTATGGACCGCTGAATCGATCGGCGAACGGCGCCGCTTTGGCGCGCCGGCTTTTCTATAATGACTACCTGAACGCTATCTCAAAATTTGGCTGGCGCGAGCAGCACACTATTGTTTTCGATCACCTCGTCGCTCCGACGGCGTTTTACATCAGTCGTGAAGAGTTTGAGTCGTGGTGGAAAGAGATCGAGGCCAGCGAGGTAGCGATTGAATGGCACAACAAAAATAGCTGGCGCGGATTTGGAAAGATTATTAGCCGCGGATGAACGCGGATTTGGCGGATCTGAAAAAGCCCACTACGCAGAGAGTGGTTCTTTTTTCTTAGCAAGCTTCGGTATGGGAGCAAGCTCGCTACCTTTAATTAGTTCTTAGCTCAGATCCGTCTTATCCGCGTTCATCCGCGGCTAACGGTCTTCTCTTCTCCGGTCCCGACTTGTCCCAGCGTTCTCATCGACGCGGCAGCATTCAAGTTCGCAATCCCTTCTAACGGCGTCGCACTCGCCACGCGAAAGAAGTGCACGCCGTCGAGCCAGTCGTAACTCTTTCCCGCCTGACTGTGTACCGCGACCGACAGCGAATAGAGATCGGTTCCCAACCAGCAATCAAACGAAAACGAAACTTCAACAACTTCCCCCGCGCTCGCTTTCTGCCAATCCAACTCCTTCTGTTCGGTGTTCGCGCCGTAAGCATGTACCGCATGGCGATCGCGTAACAGAAACCCAATCACCGGATTCTCAACGTCGCGATTGAACCGGGCGCGAATGCGTACTGTCAGTGGCGACCCAGTGTCAACCAGATCTGCGCTCTCCTGAGCGGCATTCAATAACTCGGCGCTCAAGATCTCTGCACTACCATCACCGTGTCGATAGCTGTGCTTTAAATCGGGGCTGCGTTCACCCAGCGAAATATCCGGAGCGACGGATGCAGGCGCTGGAAGAGGTTCCGGATTGTGCGAGTTGTAAAGACGCTCGTGGTCCATGATGAGTCGCTGATAACGATTCAGCACTTCCAGAGTCTGGCCTGACGCTTCGATTCGCCCCTCGTTAAGCAGGATTGCGGTGGAGCAAAGTGCTCGAATGGCCGAGGGGTCGTGCGAAACAAAGAGGATCGTCGTGCCGTTCTCCTGCATCTGTTTTATCCGCCGAAGACAGCGGTGTTGGAACAACGCATCGCCAACCGAAAGAGCCTCGTCAATGATTAGAATGTCTGGTTCCGTGCTGACTGCCGCGGCAAACGCGAGCCGAACGTACATGCCGCTTGAGTAAGTCTTGACGGGCTGATAAATGAAGTCGCCAATCTCCGCAAAGCGCTCGATCTGCGGCAGCAGCGCTTCGGTCTCTTTCTTTGAGAAGCCCATCAGCGAGGCACCCATGAAAACGTTTTCGATGCCGGTGAATTCGAGGTTGAAGCCGGCGCCGAGCTCAAGCAGCGCAGCGACTCGGCCGTCGTACCAGACGGTGCCGTGAGTCGGCTCGAGCGTGCCGGTGATGATCTGCAGCAGAGTTGATTTGCCGCTGCCGTTTGGGCCGATGATCCCGGTCGTAGTCCCTTTTTCAATTTCAAAAGTGGCGTCGCGGAGTGCCCAGAACTCACGGTGCCACTTCCAACGTCCACGCGTGAGGGATTCTTTCAGCCGGTCGCCGGGGCGATCGTAGATGCGGTACTGCTTGGAAACTCGCTCGACGCGAAGGGAAATGGGCATGGGGAGAGAATACAGAAAACAGAATACAGAATACAGAAGTCAGAAGTCAGAAGTTGGACTTTGGACCTCTGACTTCTGACTTCTGACTTCTGACCTCTGTATTCTGAATTCTGTTTTCTGTATTCTGCTTTCCATGCTTTCCGCGCAAACTGCCCGCCGCGCTATCTGGCGACCGCTATGGGAACTGCCGAGTCGCTACGAGCTGATCTTCTCTTTGGCTCGGCGCGATCTCGTCGCTCGTTACAAAGGCTCAATGTTGGGCATCCTTTGGGCTGTGCTCAATCCGGTGGTGCTCATTGCAATCTTCACGTTTCTCTTTGCTGGAATCTTTGGCGCACGCTTCGATCCGAGTGGCGGTCCCTGGGATTACGCACTTTATCTTTTCTGCGGGTTGTTGCCCTGGACGATGTTTCAGGAGACCTTGCAACGTTCGGCAACGACCATCGTTACCCATGCCAACCTGGTCAAACGCGTGTTGTTTCCACTCGAAACGTTACCAACCGCGCTTACGCTTTCATCACTTGGAAACCAAATGTTTGGAACGGTCGCGCTGATAGTGGCGGCCCTTCTGATTCGCCAACGCATTCCGCCTACAATTTTTTGGTTGCCGGTTCTCATAGTTCCGCAGGTAGTGTTCACATTGGGCGCGTCATGGCTGGTATCGTCTTTGGGAGTATTTCTACGAGACCTGGCCCAGGGCATAGCACTCTTTTTGATGGCCTGGATGTATCTGACTCCGATTATCTATCCCGAATCGATTGTGCCGGAACGCTACCGGGGTCTGGTGAATCTCAATCCCTTCACGCCCTTGATTCGCAGCTATCGGCGCACAATGTTGGAAGGAGCGCCGCCGGACTGGCGCGGGCTGGCGTACTTTTCCGTCGTCGCGATAATTGTCTTTGCGATTGGGTATTGGTGGTTTGCAAAGACGAGGAAG
>JANNON010000516.1:0-4197 GCA_031399105.1 Blastocatellia bacterium
GCCGACTTGTCGGCGCTTTGGCTTGCTTCGTTTGAGTCTTCCTTGTTGGAGCGAATACTAAAAAAGCGCCGACAAGTCGGCGCACTCCAAAGGCTCCGCATTGGGAAGAAGCGGGGGGCGGCCACGGAGTGCCGCCCCTACAATCTACTGCTTTGTCTTCAACAATTTATTCTCGTCGAGAAACGCCACAACTGCGGCGTTAAATTCGTTCGGCTTTTCCATCATCAGAAAGTGGCCAACGCTCTGCCACATCTGAAAGTTCATGTTTGGCGCGATCGCGCGAAATTGCGCTTCAATGTCAGGGGGAAAGAACGGGTTCTTCGCCATGATTGCGAGCACCGGAACAGTGATCTTGTCATCTCCCCAAATTGAAGGATCAGCCATCGCCTCCATCGCGCTCACCACCACATGCTGCGGGGTATTCTGAGCAGAAGCTCTTATCCTCTCGACTGCGTCTGCTGAGAGACCGGGACCTGCCATTCCAGCGAACATCTGTTTTAGGGTCTCAGAGTAGTTTGGAGCGCGAAGACCCGCGATCATTCGATCCATCATCGCCTTGTCAGCGAACGGCCGCAGCGAGCCATCAACAATTACGATCGCTACAGTTTTGTCGGGATGCTTACGATAAAATTGCCGCGCCACGGGAGTTCCCATGCTGTGGCCCATCAACACGGCGCGCTTCACCTTGGCATCGCTCAACACCGCCTCAACCACTCGCGCAAAAAGATCCATGCTGTAAGTTATCTCTGGTTTGTCGCTCTTGCCATGGCCGAGAAGATCTATCGCGATCACGCGATTACGTTTTGCGAAGGCAGGTACCTGATCACGCCAGCTGTCAACGTTGCACGTCCAGCCGTGAATCAATACCAACGCATCGTCGCCTTTGCCGTAGTTCACGTAATGAATTTTCGCGCCGTCGAGCTTGGCGAACCGCGACTCTCCCGCAACAGTCGCCTCGCTCTTCTTTGAGTTTTGCGGGACCTGCAGCGCATGCGTTGCGTTACTTGCTGCGGACATACCAAACGACGCATACATGATTAGCAGGGCAATTGCGAACAATGTCGGCCGATATGATTGAGCAAATGGGCTCGACGGGAAAGTTTGTGCGTGTCGATGTCTCATTGAAAATCCCTCCTAGATAGATTGAAAACTAAAGTCGCGGTTACCACTGAATCATCTTTTGAGCGAAGAACCATCTGATCGAAAGTGACAGTATCTCACTCACAATAGCCCCACTGCGATTTTCTGCAAGTTTGAGAACCATATTTCCAACCCAACATTTCAAGTTTGAAAGTCTCACAGTCAGGAAGGTGGACCCTGTCCCCGCTCGAGTCTCATAACCACTTACTCCCAGATCACCTCAGCCTAACTGTGAGACTTTCAGGCTTGAGAAAAGTGAGTGGCTGGGAAAGCGGAGCGGGGACAGGGTCCGCCTTCCTGACTGGGAGACCTTCAGACTTGGGTGTTGAGCCGAGAGTGAGTGCTTTTAACCTTTGACTTATAATTCTTAACCCCAAAGTACAATACCGCGCGCGAACTCAACAGACGCGGAGATTCAGAAACGATGGAGGTCAGTATGCAATTGAATCCTTACCTTACTTTTAATGGCCAGTGCGAGGCGGCGCTGAAGTTTTACGAGCTGATTCTCGGCGGCAAGACCACCTTCAAGCAGACTTGGGGGGAATCGCCGATGGGTGAGCAGATGCCTCCCGAAGCGCGCGGTTTGATCATGCACGCGACGCTGGCCCTCAACGGGTCAACTTTGATGTGCGCGGATTCACCACCGGATCGCTACGAACAGCCGAAAGGTATTCACGTCGCGCTTCACTTCAAAGACAAAGCTGAGGGCGAGCGAATCTTTCAGGGGTTGTCGGAAGGCGGGACGATCGAGATGCCATTTCAACCGACCTTTTGGTCGGGCGGCTTTGGCATGTGTGTGGATCAGTTTGGGATCCCGTGGATGGTGAACTGCGATCAGATCAATTAGTACTTCGAGCAGGCGGAGCCTTTGGAGTGCGCTGACTTGTCGGCGCTTTCAACTCTTTCTCGCGATTTCATTAGGTCCGTAACGGCTTGTTGGTGTTGAAGCGAATCAAAGCGCCGACAAGTCGGCGCACTCCAAGGCTCCGCATTGTCTCAATTGAAATATGCCGATCCCGTTCTTCCGTCTACCCCTTCACACCACGAACACGGAGCGTCAACACAACATCATTGCGAATGAGATTGTCGGCTGCGCCAGCGTAATTGATTCCGAAATCTTTTCGATTGATCGCAAAGCTGCTATCGACGCTGACAGCTTGTGGCGTCACCGCAATTGTGGCCGGAAACGTCACCGACTTTGTGACTCCGTGCATCTGCAAATTTCCCGTGACGGTGTGTGTCGCGCCTTTCTCGCCACCAGCCTTGATCTCCGTGGATTGAAAAGTGGCCTGCGGATATTTGGCTACGTCAAAAAAGTCTGGCGTCTTCAAGTGCGCGGTTAGGTTTGGATCGTCGGTAGTCAGTGAATCGAGATCGATCGCGATGTTGACGCGACTCTTTTCCGGCTGGCCCGCGTAATCGATGGCGCCCGAGAATTTCCCGAACGAGCCGTTGTGGCTGCCAGTGACTTTGGAGCCGACGAACTCAATCTTTGAATTTTCCGGATTGATCGAATACTTCTCCGCCGACGCCGGAGCGGAAGCGGCTGGCGCTGCCTCACCCGTAACTGCCTTCGATTTGTCATCAGCAGGATTTGAGCAGGCGGCTATAGCGAGCAAGAGCAGTCCAAAGGTTAAAGTCGTTGCTGGACGAGTCATACGGTTTCTCCTGTGTAAGATTTTGATGACATTAGCATGCCCAGCAGATCAACATCAAAAGCCGTCGTGCACCAGGTGCGCAGGACAAAGTGAGACCGGACAGCTCTAAGGTCAGGAAGGGTGGTTTACCCCGCTGAGTCGTTGGCCCAAATCGGCGATTAAGAATCAGCGGGGGTAAACCACTCTTCCCGACCTTAGAGGTTACCAAGCTTAGAGGCGGTTAGAATGTTGAATGAATTGCTTGGGTTTTAATAAGTTCGCGCCACACCTATTCGTCGTTGCACAAGCTTTTCAACTTCCAGCGGCACGCCTTCAGCCTTAGCCTTCCGAATGAAGTCGCCATCGATATTAAAGATCCGCAGCTTCACAACGTCTTCGATTTGCAGATTCGTCAGCCCCTCGTTACGAACTTCAATGATGAATTCCAGGGTGATCTTAAAAATCCGCATCTTCACCAGACTTTCAAATGATTCGTTTCCAAAACCCATCTGCGCGACGTGAGTAACGAACGCCGCATCTATTTTGAAGATGCGGGCTTTAACCAACTCTTCCATTCCGAGGTTGGGAAAGCCGCTCGCCTTCATCTCGCGCATGAATCTCGAGTCGACTTTGAAGATCGATGCTTTGAACAGATCGCCGACTTCAAGTTTTCCGAAGTCTGCCGACAACAGATCATCGGCAAGCGCGGTAGTGATATTCAAGGTGGTAGCGGCAAATAGTCTGTTCTCGGATTCGTAACCATCGCGAGTCTCGGCACGCTCAGCGAAATCGAAGCCGCGAGTTTTCATCGCCGCCACAAAGCCCTGGTTGCCGGTGAAACGAAACGTGCCGGAGCCTTTGCCATTCTGAAAAGTGCCTTCGCAATCAATTCTGCCGGCTTCACGCACCAGGCTGAATCTAACGGCGCCGCCATTTTGAGCTTGTTCGGAACTCAGACCTTGCCAATCCGTGAACTCATAGCTTTGGCCCATGGAATTCTTGCGGCCTTTTTCAGTGAGTCTCTTAAAATTAAGTTGCAGCTTGCCGTTCTCGTTTACCGAACCGGTCCAGTCGCCGGTTAGTTCGGTTTGGGAGACGACATTGCTGGCACTAAGTAATGCGGCGAACGCCAGGCTGAGGAACAGACGAACTGGTTTTGACATGGTTGAAGTACCTCGATTCAGATTTGACCGTTCAAAGAGGAAACACCGCCGCGCAATGTTTGTGGCAGGAAATACTTCTAGCCGGTAACGCTGATGGCGCGGCCGCTCCGTTGGGCGCGCGGACTTGAACCATCTATCCAAACGGCATTGAAGGCATCGTTTAGCGGACGAGGCCGTCCGCGCTCCCAGAAGTACGCTCGTTGTTGGAAGCGCGGGGGGGGGGGGGGCGGGAAAAATACGGGGGCCGCAGAAAAAAA
>JANNON010000399.1:0-7314 GCA_031399105.1 Blastocatellia bacterium
TGGATCAACCAGGCCCGGCAGGCTAACTCCCACTCCTTCAATACCGCGATTGAGTTGCGAGTAATGCTTCAGCACGTCGATGATCTCATCGAGTGTGCGTTGCGGATCCGGGTTAGTAAGAAATTCTTCCTGAGTGATCACTCTGCCGGCCAGATCGCTCACTGCCACTGTTGTGAAGGTGGGAGTAAGTGCGACGCCGAGAGCGATCGCTTCCTTCGCTCGTAGCCTCAGCATCGTGGGGCGACGACCTCCGGTAGATTCGCCTTCGCCGACCTCTTCCACGAGACCTTCGATCTTCAACGATTCGACAATTGCTGAAACGGTAGATCGCTGCAGCTCGGTCTCACGTGCAATTTCGGCACGCGAGATCGGTTCACGCTCACGAACATAATTCAGCACGATCTGCCGATTGATATCGCGGATCGTGTTGAGTCTGGCCGCCTGGGCCTTTCTGAGGTTTATTCGTCGCAAGGAGCTCCAGTCGGAATAGAGCCGTTTGATACGGGTGAATTTTGTGTTGGGACTTCGCTAATAAGTTTCAGGAGCATGGATAGATAGTACAAACAGCAGGATCGGTCAATCTACGAAGCCGGATCTCAGATCTCAAATTTGAGATCTCAAATTATCTCGAATCTTAGGCCTGTGAGTGAGATCTGCGATTTAAGATCGCGATTCAAGCGCCAGTTACGGCTTCAACCCCTTACCTTGTTCGAGGATGATGATCTTATCAATGGCTGGGACATTGAATACTTCCAGCGCGCCATTGGACCATTGCACTTCGAGCTTATCAACTTTCGTTGCAGCTCCCAGACCGAAATGCAAAGTCAGATCATTTTGAGAACAATAGACCGCGCCACTAACGAGATCGATTCGTTGACGCAACTTACCAGTGGTTACGTAAGCAATACTTCCAATTGCATCTTTGGGGGTTTTCCTGGCGACATCGCCAACCAGCCGCACACCAAGCCAATGTCCCTGTGAAGCAAACGTATTGCGCAACACCGCAGGCTTGGAATCGATGTTGTTCACAACCAAATCCGGACGGCCGTCCCCGTCAAGATCACCAACTGCCAGACCCCGCCCGGACCAGGCGGCGGCCAACGCACTTCCGGGAGGCGCACCAACGCGCTCAAACTTCCCATTCTTCAGATTGCGAAACAACAGAGCCTGCTGAGCCCAGCTCGTGCCCCATTGGTGCGCATCGACTACGGGATAGACATGACCGTTGACTACAAATAAGTCCAACCAGGCATCATTATCAAAATCAATAAAGCTCGTACCCCAACCAAGGAATGGAATTGTTGCTTCACCTAAACCTGCCTGAAACGTGACGTCGGTGAAATTCCCCTCCCCGTCATTGTGATAGAGCACATTCGAGTCGTCTGAAAAATTGGTGATGTGAAAATCCACTCGCCCGTCGTTGTCATAATCGCCAACTGCGAGGCCCATTCCCGCTTGTTCGCGACCGTTTTCATTCAGTGCGATTCCCGACGGGTAGCCAACCTCTTCGAATGTCCCGTCTCCTTTATTTATGTAGAGCTGTTTCGGCGTTGAATCGTTCACGACCAGCAAGTCGAGCAACTTGTCCTCATTAACGTGCACAAAGGCCGCAGTGAAACCGTAATACTTCTGCGGATCATCTACGCCGGCCTTAACGCTCACATCTTCAAAACTGCCGTCAGCCTTCTGTCGATAGAGCGTATCGGTCTCGCCCGGCAATCCACGCGGTCCACACATGACAGGCACGCCGCGAAATTGGCAGAAATTCTGTCCCACACCGCCAGGCTTGGCCGCCTCTCTGGGACTGGGCGGCAAAGCACTGAGATCGAGATCGACATAGCCTGGCACAAAGAGATCGAGCCGCCCGTCATTGTCGTAATCGCCCCAGCTCGGTCCCGTGCTCCAGCCTTTGCGTGCGACACCCAGTTTTTCAGCGACGTCTGTAAACGTTCCGTTACCGTTGTTGTGATAGAGGCGAGACACACCGAAGTTGCTGACGTACATGTCCGCATGTCCGTCATTGTCATAGTCGCCGACTGCTACCCCGAAGCCCCAACGCTCATTTGCGACTCCAGCTTTGTCGGTTACCTCTTCGAATTTCCAGTTTCCGAGGTTCCGATACAGAGCGGCGCGTGGGGCCTTTTCCTTCCCTTCCATCGCTGCCGTTGTGGAACCGTTTAGCAGATAGATATCGGGCATGCCGTCGCCATCGTAATCGAAGATCGCCACGCCGCTCGAAGGAGTCTCGAAAATGTATTCCTTGTGTGGCCCACCAGAACGATGTTTGAAAGCTGCCAGCGGCGTTTTGGCGGTCACATCTTCAAAGACAATTGGAGCCTTGGGATCGGTAATGCCCACAGTTCGGCGCGAGGAATAGTTAACCGGAGGGCCGGTTTGCACTCCCATTCCCTGTTGCGGCTCGGGCTTTTTGGGCGGTGTTTGTCCCAGCGACAAACAATAGATGGAAAGCAAGCAAACCACCGGATTGAAAAGGGAAAGGCGTGCTTTGATTTGTGGCATTTTAAAGATGAAAAGACTCGCCGGAGATAGTTGGGGCTTGGGCTCCAACAGAGCACCGAAAATACGCGGGGCAACTAAGTGTGTCAATCGAAGGAGATCATCACCTGACTTGCAGCGTCACGTAATCCTTTCCGCTGTACAACCTCACTCCATCATCGGCCCTGGCCATCATGAGTGGCCGCGGACGTTTCAACCCATTGTCCTTTGTCGTACTCACCGAGAGTATCTCTTTACCCGAAACATCGAGCACCGAGAACTTACCGTCGTTGGAAAAACCAAAGCCGTAGCCTCCGATGACCAGCTCTGATCCATTGATCGAGATCGCAGAATCCGTAATCAGAAAGCCCTCGTACTTTGCGCGGACATCAGCAGCATATCCGGACGTATCAACCAATCCCGCAACTACCTGACGATTGGGTCCGAAACGAACGGCAGCTGAATTACGCATTTGCGTTGGCGCACTCTGGCCTTGAAAGTAAAAACCGGTAGGAACGACCCGAGTTAATTCAGCGCCAGTCAGCACCACCGGCGAATTCTGCGCAGACGCGAAGGATGAGAAACAGAAAATGGCCACCAGCACCATGAGCATTCTTGAGAAGTTAGCGGTTTTCATTGGTTGGTCTCCAAGTATGTCAGCCGTGATTGTGCACGCGTTGCTGGATGCTTTGCGCTACTCTCTCACAAGCAAGGGAAACTATCATAGCTGTCGCGTTTAATCGCCGATGATCTTAACCAACACGCGCTTGTTCCGCCCGCCGTCAAACTCTCCGTAAAAGATCTGCTCCCACGGACCGAAATCTAGTCTTCCTTTTGTGATGGCCACGACCACTTCGCGTCCCATCACCTGACGTTTGTGATGTGCGTCGCCGTTGTCTTCGCCGGTACGATTGTGATGGTAGCGTTCCGGGCTCGGATCAAATGGAGCAAGCCATTCTAACCAGCGTTTATAGTCCGCGTGCAACCCGGACTCGTCATCGTTGATAAATACGCTGGCAGTAATATGCATCGCGTTCACCAGACAGAGACCCTCCTTAACACCGCTGAGTTTTACTTCAGCCGCAATCTGATCTGTGATGTTAAGAAAGGCCATGCGTTCAGGAATGTGAAAAGTCAGATGTTTGGTATGTGATTTCATGGTTAGTTTGGGTATTGGGGTGTGATGTAGTTGAGGTCTGTAAATGAATGCGGCGTTAAAGTCATGAGGTCAGTACCACCTCGCGGTAGCGGGTGGGGGCACCAAAGCGGTCTTCGGGGTTTCATGCTCGATTCAACATAACACCCCACCCGCTACCGCGAGGTGGTACTGACCTCATGACACCCGATCGAATCGCGAACGAGCAAACTGCATCACTACCGGCTATTGGGCTTTTGGGGTGTGGGGTGTAGCCATCTGAACGTTCGAGCGCCCTAATGCTGTAGACTCGAATACCGTTTTGCCAACCTGAAGCTTGCCACAACACCGTGATGTCAAGAAATAGACTTTTTGTAAGTTCGCTAGTGCTTCTTATCTCGCTCGTACTCTTGCCCTCATCGGCGACGCTTCAGAGCGAGTCAAAGAACTCCCGACCACGAATCAGAGAACTCGGAGTAAAGATCGGGATCCTGCCAACCGGGCCACTCAACGCAATCACCGACGTTTCCGGAGTACTGGTGGGACACACAACGATTATTCGAGGCGACAATGTGCGGACCGGAGTCACCGCAATCCTGCCGCACAACGGCAACCTCTTTCGTGAAAAGGTGCCGGGTGCAGTTTTCGTGGGCAACGGCTTTGGAAAACTGATGGGTTCAACTCAAGTCAACGAACTTGGTGAAATCGAAACTCCGGTGCTGCTCACTTCAACACTCAGTGTTCCTCGAGTAGCTGACTACTTGCTCGACTACATGCTCGCTCTCCCCGGTACGAGGACGTGCAATCCGTAAATCCACTCGTGGCGGAAACAAACGACGGTTACTTAAACGACATTCGCGGGCGCCACGTCACACGCGAAGACGTGCTCGCCGCCTTAAAGAGTGCGCGCGGCGGCCCTGTCGATGAAGGCTCAGTCGGTGCTGGTACGGGCACGGTGGCTTTTGGATTCAAGGGCGGCATCGGGACCTCGTCGCGCGTGCTCCCGAAATCGCTCGGCGGCTTCACTGTCGGAATTCTCGTGCAAACGAACTTTGGAGGAGTACTGACGATCAACGGCGCGCCGGTTGGTCGTGAGCTGGGACGCCACTATCTAAGGCAGGAGCTTGAAGGAATTACGCCGCGATCTAAAAGCGACGCTGGCGCCAAACGAAAGAACGAGGCGGATGGCTCAATCATCATCGTAATTGCTACGGACGCGCCGATAGACGCCCGCAATCTTAAACGGATGGCGGCACGCACGATGATGGGTTTGGCACGAACCGGCGCCGCTGGTACCAACGGCAGCGGTGACTATGCGATCGCGTTCTCTACCGCTGCGGATGTTCGCATCCGGATGGACAATTCCGTCGACCGCAACATCCTCCGCACAACGAGGACAGTTAGCAACGACGCAATGTCGCCAATTTTCCTGGCAGTCGTAGAAGCGACCGAAGAAGCAATCTACAACTCTCTGTTTCGCGCCACGACCACCAGCGGGCGCGGGCGCACTGTGGAAGCTCTTCCACTTGATCGGACTATGGACATTTTGCGCAAACAGGGCGTGCAATAGTCTTGATTAAACTTCAAATCGTGAAACTCAGACTCGAAACATGAAACTTCCGTGATGGACCGCGTGGTATTGTTGACACCTGAATGTGGGCTGCTTAGAATTCAAACACCCCAGCGAGGAAAATTTGAACCAGGAGGTTAGTGGAGTGAAAACTACTATACGTGTCAGTCGTAAGCGTCCCGAGTCGCTCACCAAGCAGATCACGGACCAGCTTGCGGGTTTGATCGAGTCAGGCGTAATGACGGTGGGAAGTTACCTGCCGAGCGAGCGTGAACTCGCAACCGATTTGAAGGTCGCTCGGAACGTGGTGCGCGGCAGCTATGAAAATCTTATGCGTGCCGGCCGGATCCAGAGCGAAGGTCGAAAAGGAAGAACCGTTCGCGCAGCAGGCAGTAAGAAAAAATCAGGAGCGGCTAAGGGCACCAGCAAAGCCGGCAAGAAGTCCAGTTCCGGAGCGAAGGCTCGGAAGAAATAGACCAACAGTTAAGGTGATGATCTAATCTCCCCCCTTCCCTTACTCAGTTCACATTCAGTACAAAAACGGTGAGCAGCGGCTTGTCGCGTCAGGCACGAAGTGCCTGACTGTCGAGGGTGTTGGGGTGTCGGGTTTAGGGTATAGGGTATAGGAGTAGGGTGTAGGGTGACGAGATGTATGAGATACAAATAAGGACTTGAAGGCCACACCAACTACATCTAAAACCCCACACCCTACACCCCAAACCCCACACCCATCACCTACTTTCCGCAGCAACGGTCCCCAGCGCCAGAATCTCTCCGCGGATCGCATTGCGTTCCGCCAGCAATCGCACAAAGAACTTCCGGCGTCTCAGAAAGAAAGTCAGCGCGCGCAAGCCGCCTAACGATTGATCCAACTCCTCGAAAAATCGGATGGCGAGATAGCCAGTTAATGGCAAAACGACAAGTGGCAGCGCCGCGAAGAACAAACCTCCGAACCAGTAGCCGATAATCCCCACCACCAACCAGGTCAGCGGGAAAAGCAACATCGCAGAAATTATTTTTGTGGTCGAGATCACATCGTCCGAGTCACGGGAAAACGTACTGGCAAGATAGCCACCAAGAAAATACGCTGGATAATGAACTACAGTACCTATTATCGCGGCCGGCAACAGCAGCAGGAAAAGCAACGAACGTGTAAGCACGTGCGAGAAAACTGCGAGCGTTGAGCTGGGTGGTGAAAGCTCTTCCGGATCAACGCCAGCCTGTTTCAACTCTTCTTCAAAACGATTCAACCTAACTTCCAGTTTTCTCAATCGTTCGGGTACTCGCTGCTGCAACACCGCATAGTCTTTCAGAAAACGCTTTTGCAGTTGTAGCTCCTCCGCCAGACTCTCGTCTTCGTCAACGCCCTGGTGAGACGAGAAGATTCGTTCGGCTCGACTGACCGTGTGCAGAGCCTCTTCGTGTTCAGCGTCGAGCATCACGTCGCGCAGCGCTTTCTCAATGCGATTCGACAATTCACGCACCGCGTCGCGTGCGGGTTCTTCGTCGACAGTTGCGGGCTCCGCCACAACATCGATAGGTCTTCCAAAGTACAGCAAGGCTGAGCTGCGAAACTTTGTCTTTGAAGTGTAGTAGAGACCGGCGGGAACGATCTTGAGATCGTTTACTTCACCAGCCGCGGCGGCCGCCAGGGCAATGCGCGCGGTGCCCGTTTTGATTGGCTTTAGACGTGGCTCGTCGTGCGAAACCCCTTCGGGACAGATTGCGATCGTCCCGCCGCGGGCCAGCAGCCGGCGTGCAGCCGTAAACGTCTCGCGATTCCTGGAAGGATCCGAACCTTCGTCCTGACGACGATGAACTGGCAGACAGTCGAGCGCGCGCACAAAGAAACCAAGCACGGGCATTTTGAAGAGCGGCGCTTTGGCAAGGAACGAGACCTCGCGTGGTGATAGTGCGAGGAGAAAAGCCGGATCGACTAAGGCGTTGGGGTGATTGAGAACGAAGATCACCGGAGTGTCGAGCGGGACATGTTCCACCCCCACGACTTCAACTCGTCGAAAATAGATGCGGAGGGCGATTCGCAGAATGGCGACGATGATCCGTCGGGTCATGACGCGGAATCATAACATTGTAGGGGCGTCCCTCCGCGGGC
>JANNON010000419.1:0-19702 GCA_031399105.1 Blastocatellia bacterium
TTCCTCGGGTTTTTTTGCTCGATACAACACACCCCCCCACCCGCTACCGCAAGGTGGTACTGACCTCATGACACCTGATCGAATCGCGAACGAGCAAACTGCATTACCACCGCCAAACCCAACTGTATTGCCGCGCGACACGCACGCGCGTAAACTTCCATGCGCGCATCACAACTCGCCGCCAACATGAACCCTCGACTTGCCGCCATCGCTGGAAAACTTCAAGGGACGGTCTTTTCCGTCGTCGACTCGCCATCGATCATTGGGCGCGAAAGCGCCGCCGCGGTCTGTATCGCCGACCCTTCTGTCTCACGCCGTCACTCGCAGATTGAACGCGAAGACTCGCATTTCTTCATCGCAGATCTTGATAGTTTGAACGGCACCTTCGTTAACGACGTTCCGATCAGACGACGTGCGCTCGAGCACGGCGATCGCGTAAGAATTGGTGATTCGCAGTTCCTCTTCCTGCTGCACGACGGCGACGTCGCTTCAAAGTCGAACGAAGTAGTTCTTGATGACAGTAATCCACTGAGCGGTTCCACGGTGCAGTTCAGGTTTAATGATGCGCTGTACCTGATGGCCCGCGACCTGACGGCGCTGATGAAGGTCAGTACGACCATTAACGCCATTCGTGGTTTGCCTGAGCTGCAGAAGAAGTTGCTGGAATTGCTCTTCGAAGTTGTACCTGCCGAGCGCGGCGCTATCCTCCTGACAGATTCGCAAGTGGCTGCAGCCGACGAAGATTTTTCGTCGATGTTTGGTTGGGACCGCATCAACGGGCCAGATCACACTACGAGAGTTAGTCGCAGTGTCGCGCGTCGAGTTTTGCAGGAGGGCGCCGCGTTATTGATTGGAAAGGCCGACGAGACCGCGATGTTCGAAGCAAAGAGTCTTGCTGAAAACCTGACGAGCTCGCTTCTTTGCGTGCCCTTGATCATGACGGGCAACACACTTGGAGTGATCTACCTGGACACGAGTGATCCGGAAGTAAACTTCGACAAGGATCACCTGCAGCTGGTTTCCGCAATCGCGTCGATTACGGCAGTTGCGATTGAGAACGCGCGACACTTTGAGTGGCTGGAGAATGAAAACCGCAGGCTGGTGGCCGACGCCGGAATCGAACACAACATGGTTGGTGAGGGCCAGCCGATGCGCAACGTCTATCAGTTCATCGCCAAGGTTGCGCCGACGGACGCGACAGTTCTGATCTATGGCGAAAGCGGAACCGGGAAAGAGCTCGCAGCGCGTGCAATTCACCAGAACAGCAAACGCGCCGATAAACCTTTCATCGCGCTCAACTGTGCGGCGCTAACTGAAACGTTATTGGAGAGTGAACTCTTCGGTCACGAGAAAGGCGCGTTCACCGGCGCCACGGCCCAGCGAAAAGGCCGGCTCGAAGTCGCTGATGGCGGAACCTTGTTTCTCGACGAAGTGGGCGAGCTATCTCCAGCGTTGCAGGTTAAGTTGCTGCGCGTCTTGCAGGAACGTGAGTTTGAGCGCGTCGGCGGTTCGAGAACCATTAAAGTTGATATCCGATTGCTGACTGCGACCAATCGGGATCTCGAGGAGTTGATTGCCCAGGGAACGTTTCGCCAGGATCTCTATTACCGGCTCAACGTTTTGCAAATGGAGATGCCGGCTTTGCGAGATCGGCCCGAGGATATTCCACTGCTCGCGAACTACTTCGCGGTTAGATACGGAGACAAGTGCAATCGAAAGATCTCCGGCATTTCCGCCGCAGCGCAGAAGGGCCTGGCAAGCTACGACTGGCCGGGTAATGTGCGCGAGTTGGAGAACGCGATTGAGCGCGCGGTAGTGTTAGGCACTACTGAACGCATCCTGTTGGAAGACTTGCCGGAAGCCGTGTTGGAAACTGAGGCACGTTCGGAAGCTACCGCTACGAGGTATCACGAGGCTGTCGCCCAAACGAAGAAGCAGATCATCATTCGCGCAATGGAAGATTCGAAGGGAAACTATACTGAAGCCGCAAAGCTGTTGGGAGTTCATCCTAATTACCTGCATCGCTTGATCAGGAATCTTGATTTGAAAGACCACCTTAGACGCTAATCTGCGATGCACTTGAGTCTTGTTACTGGTCAGGTATATGAAGCAAGACGTAAGACTTTGTTATGGGCCACTGATTGAATCATCGTGCACGCCGCCAATCCATGATTTCCTATAGTCTCAGCCCTTACATCACCTTCGTTGAGAGCCGCCTGGTTCCGGAAATGGTCCAATACGGTGTCGCCCACCGTCTCACGGGTGAAGTCCTGCAACCGAACGAGAGAGTTCGGTCTTTGTTGTTGGCCTGCCACACCGGTCATCCCATCTCTTTAAGTGAAGAACAGTTAAACAGGTTGGGCGCCGACGGAATTCAACTCCGACAACTGATGGCCCACGAGTTCCTCGTCCCTGAGAATTACGATCCCCTGGCCCGATACGCGAATTGGCTGGTCGCTCGTCCCATCCAGAATCCGGCGATAACCTATAGATCCAGGGAGGGAAACCTGATTGTAGTGCGTACCTCGATGAATCAACTGTCCTTTGCCCCCCGCCTGGGTGAATTACCGGAAGTGATTGAAGAGGAGTTATCCCCGGAAGTCGCTAGAGTATTCGATCTCGTCGATGGGACCAGAACGCTGACAGAAATTTTCAGGATGCTAAGACCCGAGAACGCTACCAGTTTGGCTGACGATATTCTTTTTATGAGAGCGATCGAATTCTTAACTATTCAGGATCGCCAGCTGATTAAATTCACATCGCGATCTGAAGATTTGGCCGATCCTTATAAACCCGTTAACACGGTACCGCGCAATCTCTATCAATCACATCGATGGAAGGGGGCGCCGAGCGACTCCTCCAAGTCGACAGTCGATTTTCATTCCGAGGGAATTGAGGATGCATGGTGGGAGTTTGATCAGATAGAGAGCACGGTCAATCATGCTTTTCGATTCCCCAGCGAAGTACTCGCTGGTCTTGATTATGGTTCGCGGTTCTGCGTTGCTGCACTGGGTTCTGAGGTGCTGACGGCCAAAGGTCGTGCAAACCCGATTGAGGTGTTGGAGGTTGGTGGCGGTACAGGAACCTTTGCGCGATCTTTCATTCAGCAAGCAAGCAGTGAGAAGACTCGACCGCAGCCTTTGGAAGTGAACTATCATATCCTGGATGTGTCTCCGGCTCTGCTGCAGAATCAAAGACAGTTACTCGCGGATCTGCTGCCCCCGAGTCGGCATTTTCAGCAAGACGCAACTGTTTTTGAGCTGCCAGAGCACCAGTTTGATCTGATCATTTGCAACGAAGTGGTAGCGGATTTTTTCACCGCGCGAGTTGAGCGCGGTCAGCCACACGTGGATGCCGCTCAAGCTGAAGGTTCCGCAAACGGTTGGCAAGGAGATGGAGCGTATTACATTGAGCGTTACGGACTGCCCACCGAGGGTGCGCCTGATAGTTTCCTCGTGAATGCGGGCGCGCTGCTTTTCCTTGAGCAGGCCTGGAAGCATCTGGTTCCTGGCGGAACCCTGGTGATCTCAGAGTACGGGGGAGTCAATCGCTATCCAGCGCAGGCTTATCACCTGAATCATGAGGAGTTCTCCATTCATTTTGGCCACCTCGCGGCCGGCGCTGCAAAGCTTGGTTTTACATCGAGAATCCTTAGCTTAAAAGAGTTCCTGCAAATGGATTTTGATGTCCCGGTGCTGAGCGGTCGCGAGGAACATCTCATCTGTTTGAATCATGTTTTCCATCGGTTTGGACTATCACTGCCATTTGCAGTAATTTCCCGAATGGAGATCGAACAGAAATTCGGGGCGGTTATCGAGCAAACCAAACTTAGGGGAATTTCGTTTGCGGCACTTGTTAAAGGATTCTACTTCGGTCCCCGTATCGAGGATTTTATGGTATTGATCTTGAGCAAGCCCGAATGATCCGTGCGCCAAATAAGCTGTCACGGGAAGCAAAGAAGCAGCATTATTGTAGACGTATCAAAACGTTAGAACTTGCAAAGCCAACCTTCAAACAATTTCACTTTACGTCCGGCGCTTGCGGAAGATAATGCGTTCCTTTTGGAACTCTATACCGCGGGACGCACGGCCGAACTAGCAGCGGTCGGATGGATTGATCAACAGATTCGCTCGTTCTGCGCAATGCAATATCAAGCTCAAAATTGGCAGCACGACATGACATTTGCAGGAGCGATCGATCAAATAGTGCAGCAAGGCGGTGAATCAATAGGACGATTGAAAGTCTATGAAACCGAAAAGCAGTTGCTGCTCGTAGATATTGCTCTGCTGCCGGCATATCAGAATCAGGGAATCGGTACAGCGCTGCTCGAATTGCTTAAGGCGAAAGCACGCACCGGAAACAAACCTCTTCGTTTACACGTGCTAGTGACGAGTCTGGGGGTTCGGCTTTATGAGCGGCTTGGTTTCACTCGTATCGCTGACGATGGCTCTTACATTGAGATGGAGTTCCGCGCTCGCTAAAATTTGATTAAGAAGATTAATTGCAGTCGAACAGGAAACCTATGGCTAACTTAGAACGGGACGAATTTGCACAACACTTGAATACGACTTTTCATCTATCGCAGACCAATCCTCCGTTGGGCCTCCAACTGATTGAAGTCTCTGAAATAAAGAGGGCGCCGGGACTGGAGCGGTTTTGGCTTGTCTTTAGCGGTCCGAAGGAACTGTTCTTACCGCAGGGAACCCATCAATTTCATCACGAAAACTTGAGCGATTTTGAAATGTTCACAGTTCCGATTCGTGAAGATGAAAACGGCTATTACTACGAAGTGATTTTCAATCGCTTCGTGGAAGAAAAGGCAAACGCTTCATGAACACCACAGCTTCCGGAGTTCGACGATCTATCAGTTTGCGAGCGGCGACGCCGGAGGATGCGGAGCTGTTGGTGGCGATCTACGCCTCGACACGTGCTGATGAATTGGCTTTAGTTACCTGGTGGTCCGATGAGCAAAAGTCAGGATTTGTAATGATGCAGTCGGAGGCGCAGCACGAACATTATCTGAAGACTTACCCTCAGGCCCAGTACTCAATCGTTTCAGTTGATAACCGATCGGCAGGTAGATTGTATTTGGCGGACGGGGAGACGGAGTTACGAATTCTAGATCTCACGCTACTTCCGGAATATCGAAACTCCGGAGTCGGAACTTACCTCTGGGAGCAGTTGCTGGCAGAGTCAACGGAAAAAAATAAGGCGCTCGGAGTTTACGTTGAGAGCTTCAACCCAGCTCTACGTTTGCTCGAGCGCCTTGGTTTTGCAAAGGTCAACGAGAACGGTATTTACTTCCTGATGCAACGTCCGTCCTCAGGGGGAGCAACTACGGAAACAACCGATTAACGGTCGCCATGTAGTAGTTCCGGCCTTTGTCTGCGTGTGGCGAAGGTACCAGCAGAAACGAAAACTTTCCGAGTTTGGGGTGCTCGATGATGTAAGTATTCTGTTTCAGTTCTCGTGAGCGATCGCCTTGAAAAACAAGCGAGAACCCTTCCTTATCGCCGGAGGCTACGTGAGCCGGCCTCGGCAGATCAGCCACGTCAACGAGCTTCGTCTTCACTTTATTGCCAGCGTTCTGAATGACGAATTCAGAGTTTAGGCAAGCAGCAAAATCTTTCTTAGTGAGAAGCTGCGTGGTTGGGCCACCAATCAGACTCTCCGTTGCTGCGCTTCTCGCCAAACTCAACGGCAGTCCTGCGGCCAACGCCATCACGGACCCTCTCATAAGAAAATTTCTTCGTGACGTACTCATTAGGGGAACCTCCAATGTCTTCACAAAAGAACGGAGTGAACGAGCCGAATGCCTGCAAGGCTGCGCAGTCTAGTTCTTCTCGCGTGAACTTTCAATACAAAAATTCTTGTAGGCAATTTCATACAAATGTTCTTACTGCGAAATGGAGCTTCCCTAGTTGCTTCGCTTTAGTGATTATCGGCTGAACCAAGAATGAACCAGCCATGCAAAATATTTTGCTTGCGATTGCGCTACGGTCGGTATATATTCCGCGCGCTCTACAAGCCGAATAGGTGCACCCTCGCGAACGGGTCGCTTAAAAAAACTTCAGCAACTTCGTCCTGACTATATTCGGTATCATTGTCACTAAACAGAAGACCCCGCTAGGTGAGGTCAAATTTAGCGCCCCCCAAAGGCGCCGAAGTCTCTAGTTGAGGCAGGAGGATTATCAATGGCGCAACCGTATGTTGGAGAAATTCGACTCTTCGCAGGAAATTTTGCACCCAATGGCTGGATGTTTTGCGATGGGCAGCTACTGCCGATCTCAGAAAACGAGACGCTTTTCAACCTTATTGGAACAACCTACGGCGGTGATGGCCAAAGCACTTTCGCCTTGCCAAACATGCAAAGCCGCATCCCTCTTCATATGGGTACCGCACCCAGTGGCGCCACCTATCAGCTCGCTGAAACGGGCGGAGTGGAAACTGTAACTCTTACTAACCAGACCATACCGGTTCACACGCACGCGGCCCTCTGTCGGAATGCTGCCGGTGCGAGCACGGCCGACCCTTTGAACAGCACTTGGACGAATTCTGACGTAAACCAGTATAGCAATACGGCGCCTAACGTCAGCATGGGTACACCGGTAATACAAAGTTCCGGTACGGGTGGTTCGCAGCCGCACGAAAACATGAGTCCTTTCCTGTGTATCAACTACATCATTTCACTATTCGGTATTTTCCCGTCGCAAACCTGATGGGCCGGGTTGGAATTTTCAGGATGATGTGGTTTTCGCTAGCCAACTAAAGGAGTAATTCAGATGCCTGAGCCGTTCCTCTCAGAAATTAGAATGTTTAGCTTCAACTTCCCGCCGCAGGGCTGGGCTCTTTGTAACGGTCAATTGCTTCCGATAAATCAAAACCAGGCGCTGTTCTCGCTGTTGGGAACAACCTACGGTGGTAATGGCCAAACGAACTTTGCTTTGCCGAACTTACGGGGCCAGGTGCCTATGCACTTTGGTAACGGGCATAACCTCGGTGAGGCTGCCGGCAGCGAATCGGTGACGCTGAACATATCGCAAATGCCGACACACGTGCACCTCATGACGGGCAACACCGCCAAAACGGGTGCGGTAAACGCCACGCAGGGAGCTCCCACTAATAACTACTGGGCCAACAGCGGGAAATTGTCTTACAGCACCAGCCCGCCAGATTCGGCTATGTCGCCCGCGACAGTCACTAATATTGGCGGCAGTCAGCCGCACGAGAATCGTTCCCCGTTCCTCGTGCTCAACTTCTGCATTGCGTTGATTGGGATTTTCCCGTCGCAAAACTAAAGAAAGAGAGAGACCATGGCTGATCCATTCGTCGCTGAAATAAGAATTTTTCCATTTAATTTTCCCCCCAGGGGTTGGGCTTTCTGTAATGGCCAGCTTCTGCCGATAAGTCAAAACACAGCGCTGTTCTCGCTTTTGGGTACCGTCTACGGCGGCAACGGGCAATCAAACTTCGCATTACCAGATCTCCAGGGAAGTGCCGCCATGCACCCGGGACAGGGGCCGGGACTTAGCCAGCGATTTCTGGGTGAGAGTAGTGGTTCCGAGTCAATTACGCTGCTCCAATCAGAGATGCCCGCGCACTCACATCAGATCGGTCGCGCGCTTGCTGCCGACGGAAATTCCACCGCGCCAACCGGGAACGTTTGGGCGCAGGTCCCAGCCGGACGAGCGACGCTGGCCCTGTATGATGCGGCGCCGCCGACCGGTCAAATGAACAATCTCAACCTGGCGATCGCCGGTGGATCGCTTCCGCATAACAACCTACAGCCCTACTTGATGTTGAATTTTTGCATCGCGCTGCAGGGAGTATTTCCTCAGCGACCCTAATTGCTGCCGGACGGGCGCACAGTTCACGAATCGAGTGTTGTGTCCATCCTGAGCCAAAGCCCCAGGCCTGCTTGTTCTCGCCAGCCATTTTTGGATGCCTGGCGAGGCCTGCCGGATTCAAGTTGCCTTTACCCCGAAAGGAGTTGCAATGCTTCACCCCAAAAGCCGCAGAAGACTCAGGAACCGACACTCTTTGAAAAGTGAAGGAGGAATTGTCCTCTTCATTGCGTTGGTTGCTGTGGCGTTGTTGAGCGTGCAGTTTTCAACCTCTTCTGTTTCTTCGAAGACCGGCAGCTCCATGAGCGGATCGAGCGGACGGGTAAACGCGCGTATTGCAGCGAAGCATAGCGCCGCTTCGGCGATCAGGAATGTCGCTCCGCTTCCTTTTGCGGCGATTACGGTAGACCGAACTGACGATAACGCCGGCGCATCGACCTGCACGGCGGCACCGAGCGATTGCAGCCTGCGCGGCTCAGTAGACTTTGCAAACCTGAATCCGGGCACGATCATCAACGTGCCGGCCGGTACTTACAGTCTTAACATTGCTGGCGGAGCCGAAGGTTTCAGCGGCAACAACTCTATTGGTGACCTGGATATTAGCGGGAATAACACCAGCATCGTGGGCGCCGGATCTGGCGTCACTATCATTCAACAGACCACAGTTAACGACCGCGTTATCGAAGTGAATCCGTTTTTGGATGCAAGTTTTAATACAAGCATCTCTGGTGTAACGATTACTGGCGGTAAAGAAGGCACTGGAGTTGGCGGCGGAGGCATCATCTCTGGCTCGATCAACAATACCTTAACGCTAACCAACTGCGTCATTTCAGGAAACACGGCAACTGGAGCGGGAACGTTTGGAGGCGGTGGCGTGTCCCACCTCGGCGGCGATCTCACCGTGAGCAATTGCACGTTCTCAAGCAACTCAACGAGTGCAAGCGGCGGCGGTATCGGCTACTCGGCGGGCGATCCAATCGGCCGTCAACCATCCGCCGGCACGCTGAATGTCTCAGGTTCAACTTTCAGCGGCAACTCAAGTAATTCGGCGGCGGCCGGAGGCGGCGCACTGGATCTATTCAATTTCAATCTCGGCAACAGCACCTACATCGTCTCAAGTTCATCCTTCTCAAATAATACTGCAACCAATGGGAACGGCGGCGCAATCGTCGTAGAGAGCGGCCCGCTAACTGTTAGTACCAGTTCGTTCAGCGGCAATAACGCGGGGTCAGCAGGCGGAGCGATCATGTCCGCGGGAACAGCGTCAATTGAGTACTCGCGATTGGTTAACAACACGGCGCCGCCGGCCAATGGGCCCGCAATCTTCGCGATAGGGGCGGTGACTGCTAATAACAATTGGTGGGGGAGCGACAGTGGTCCATCGCCAAACGACATCGCTGGACCAGGTGAAAGCCCGACGACTGTCTGGCTGCAACTTCAATTTGCGGCCTCACCAAATCCCTTATGCACAGGCGGAGCTGCTAGCTTGACGGCTGATATTCGTGCTCGAAACGCGGGTAGTGATCTAACGACAGAGCTCAACGGGCTGCCCACTTTCCCCGCGCAGTTCTTCAATGGCATTCCTCCGTTAGGAACGATCAGTGCTGCTACAAATTACATAAATGGCGTGGCAACGGCGACGTATACAGCCGGCGCGTCAGTGGGAAGCGAAACGCTCGAGGTTACTGCTGACAGCCAGGTGGCATCAGCTACCATTCAGATTCAGGCGAACACTACGTCCGAGCCGGCGAATCAAGAAGTTTGTGAAGGCGGCACGGCTACTTTCTCAACCTCGACGTCGGGACCGGGTCCTGTGGATTACGTTTGGAAGCAAGGCGCGAGCGTCATTACAAGTGGCGGCCGCTTCACCATTACCAGCACCGCCAGCACCAGTACGTTGACGATTACCAACGTGATGGCTGGTGATGCAGGTACTTACTCCGTCGAAGCGGAGGGTGAGTGCAACACGGCGACTGCTGATGCTGAGCTGTCCTTGAGTCCGAACACTACGGCTACCGATCCGGCTGACGCGACAGTCTGCCAGGGTGCAACGGCAAGCTTCTCGACCACCGCGGGTGGTGGCGGGCCGTTCTCCTACGCATGGACCGTCGATGGCAGTCCTTCTGGTGGCAACAGTCCAACACTCAACGTTTCAACCGGTGCATTAAGCGTCGGCGATCATTCGGTTTCGGTTACGGTGACTGGCGAGTGCGGCACGGCTACGCAAACCGCGACGTTGACCGTCCAGGAACCGACTGCAACTTCTGACCCGTCGGATGCAACAGTTTGCCAGGGGGCGACTGCCAACTTCTCGACGACAGCGTCAGGCACTGGCCCATTCAGTTACTCGTGGACCGTGGACGGCAGTCCGGCGGGCACAGATAGCCCCAACCTGAGCGTCCCAACCGGATCGCTAACTGTCGGCGACCATACTGTCGTTGTTACCGTTAATGGCGGATGCGGTTCAGCTTCGCAAACTGCGACGCTAACCGTTCAAGAGGGTACTTCGGCCACCACTCTTGTAGACGTTGCAGTCTGCAGCGGCGGCATGGCCAACTTCTCAACCACTGCCAGCGGTACTGGTCCGTTCACCTACCAATGGAAACTCGATGGTAACGACATCGGTGGAGCTACGAACAGTGCGGTGAGTATTGACACTACCGCGTTGAGCGGCGGTGACCACGCGGTTTCGGTCGTCGTGACTGGTGCCTGTGGATCAGTCACCAGGAATGCGACGTTGACCGTACAAACGGCTCCTGCCGTAACGCTAAATCCTGTTTCTCAGACGGTCACCAATGGCGGTAATGTGACGTTCACAGCTGCCGCGAGTGGGAACCCAACCCCGACAGTTCAGTGGCAGGTAAGCACGAATGGAGGCGCCAGCTTCACTGACATTCCAGGCGCAACCAGCACGTCGCTAACATTCGCGACTGATCCATCACAGGATGGGAATCAGTATCGTGCAGTGTTCACGAACGCTTGCGGTACGGCTACTACAACGGCGGCGACTTTGACGACTTGTACGCCAACAGCCGTGACTGCAAGCCCCGCGAGCGTGGCTGATGCTTGTGTCGGCGGGGTCGTGACCTTTAGCGCGGCTGCTACCGGAGTTCCGGCTCCCACTGTCCAATGGCAAGTCAGTACGAATGGCGGGATGACCTGGTCCAATATACCCGGGGCCACAGCCACCACGTTAAATGTCACCGTGACAGCGGCACTCAACAATAGTCAGTACCGTGCTGTCTTCACGAACGACTGCGGTAGCGACACCACGGCAGCAGCTACGCTTGGAGTTGACAGTACTGCTCCCGTAATCACCCTGAACAGCAACGTCATCTCGCTGTGGCCGCCAAACCACAGTTATCACACAATCAATCTCAGCAGCCTCGTTACTTCCGTGAGTGACAGCTGTGGCCTGAGTTCTGCGGGTGTGATTATCACCAGCGTCAGCAGCGATGAAACCGAGAACGGTAATGGTGATGGGAATACCAATAATGACATCATCATTGCAGCCGACTGCAAGTCCGTTCAGTTGCGCGCTGAGCGACGGGGGTCCGGCAATGGTCGCGTGTACCGGATCAATCTGAGGCTGACGGATACTGCCGGCAACGTAGCAACGGCTACTGCAAAGGTCTATGTGCCCAAGTCTCAGAATGGAGCTGCGGCGGTGGATGATGGGCCAGCAGCCGGTTATACGGTCAATAGTGACTGCCCGTAGTTACGCCTTGGCAAAGACCGGTGGATAGAAAATGGTCCTCTTGTTCGACGAGAAAGGAAAGAACGTGTTCATGAAAAGCAGAATCATCAGTAGCGTTCTCGTTTCGATGCTGATTATCGGAACGGTGATAGTGGCGCCTCTGTTGTCCAGTGAGGCAAGCTCGACTACCAGCGTCACCATCGTTAATAATTCGAATCGGCAAATAGTCCACCTCTACTTGTCCCCCACGACTCAGGAGGACTGGGGACCTGACCAACTTAACTCGTCAACCATTTCTCCCGGTGGTACCTATAACTTGAACGGTGTTGCCTGTTCGGGAAGCGACATCAAGGTAATCGCCGAGGACCAGGATGGCTGTTTCTTGTATCAGGTAGTTACCTGCGGTGAGGCTTCGACGTGGACAATGACGAGTAGCACCGCGCGCGATTGCGGCAATTGACAATCGTTCGCAAGTAACCTCTGAAGACCTCGGGAGAGTTCACCAGGATACCTTCGGGCGACGCGTGGTGATAGCGTCGCCCGTTGGCGTTAAGGCAAAGGGTCAAAAAAAAGGTCAACAGCAGATTATCAGCATTGACCAGATTTACGCGGCAGCGTAAATTACGTGAGTTCTTTCACGAATTTCATTTTCTCAGATACAAGCACTAATAACTTCCAGCTCACCAAAGCGACCTCTCGCTTTAACACCAATAGGTTTAAGGAGATCACAATGCTTTCCGTTCTCTCGCGCATCCATCGTTGCAGCGGTGTAAATCTCTCGTTGGATTGGGTCCGCCGTCACCGGGGTCAGCTCCTTCTCACGCTTGCGATTGCGACCGGTGTCGTCATTGGTACCGACAGGATTACAGTTCCGGTTAAGTCGCGCGAGGCGACCGTCGTACGCGCGGAGTCGCGCGGCAAGGGACTCTACAATTTCCGAGATGGTCGCGAGGTAGCGGTTGAGTATCGTGGCTATGAGCGTGGCGTAACCGCGCTCCGTGCTGGCAAGGTTGCCCCCGCGGCGGTTGCTGTGGCGGATATGGATGACAACGGCACGCCGGATCTGATCGCCGGATATGCTGCGAATGGGATTGGCCTGGTTACGGTGCAAAGCGGTAATCCAGACGCTTATGCCCCGCTCGACCAATCCGTCTATCCAAGAATCCAGGCTGGCTACAACCCGGAGCCGCTGTTGCCGTCGGCAGATGTTTTTGAAGCGCCGATAGCAATCGAGCACCTCGTCGTAGGAAATTTTGACGGGAACAGTCAGAAGGACGTTTTAATCGCTTCGGCTAATGGCGGTCTCTATCTGCTTAAGGGTGACGGTCGTGGTCACCTCGGCAGCCCAGTGCAACTGGCAGTCTCGGGAACGATTTCAGCGTTAGAAGCTGGAGAGTTCGCAGCGCTTGATGGCCGTACCGATGTGGCCGTGGGCGTGATCGGCGCTAATGGCCCGTCCGTTCAAGTATATGCCGCGAGCGATGCTGACAAGTTTTCAGCACCCTCGTCTGAGATTCGATTGTCAGCGCCTGCCCTCGCGATAACGTTTGGCGCGTTGGATGATGATCCATTTGTTGATCTTGCAATAGCCTCTGGTAGCGAAATCACGATCGTTCACGCCGCAGGCAGGAAGGCTACCACACCGCTTGAATCTCGCATCGAACGCATCCCGGTTAACTACAGCGCAGTCGGTGTGGCAATTGGCCACTTTGTTTGGGATCGCCAGGGGCGAGAAGAGTTCTCAGTTTTGGCTGAAGATGGATCGGTCCAGGTCTTCGCTCGCTCAGATTTGGATACACGGCAGTATACGGACGCTGACCGGCCCACTCGTGGGACTCATTTGCCTCGCTTGCTAAGCAGAACTGTCGATGTTGAACTGGTTAAGGGATGGCAAGCCAATGACGCACCATCCTGGGAAGCGAAAGGTCAGATCGCGACCGGCGCCACAGCGCCGTCGCTGTTCAAAAAAGTGCACATGTCGGATACGGAATCTGATGACGTGCTGGTCGCCGGCGCAGATCAAAATCTTCGCGTGGTCCACGCTGTTGATCCTTCTGAAAAAGGAAGTCGCGAGAGTAGCGACAGCTCCGGTCTTACCGCAGTAAATCTTGACGTGACCTCCCCGGTGGTAGCAAGCGTCATGCTGCCCCGGAAGATTAACGGTGAACGCGGTTTAGTTTTGATGACGCAGAATAGTCCGAATCCGGCTCTGGTGCCGCTAACAGTAACCGCGACGATTGACGTTGACACAACTGCAGATAACGCTGCTCTGTCAGCATGTACTGCTGCAGGAGGTGACTGCAGTTTGCGCGGCGCCATCGCCAACGCGAACTTGAATGTTGATTCCACCACGATCAATCTGCCCAATAACCTTTATGTCCTGAACATCAATGGGAGTACCAACAATGGCTGTGACGGAAACTCCACGGGTGATTTGGAAATAAACGAAACGACCATCATCGTGGGAGGGGGACAGGCAACCACGATCATCCGCCAAACCGGATTGGGTTCCGGCGGAGCGGGCACGGGCGCCCGCGTGATGTGTCTCAACAACACCTTCAAGCTCAACCTAACTTATCAATTCTCAGGTCTCACGATCACTGGTGGCCGTTCGCTAGCCAGCAGTTTCGGTGGTGGCGGAATAATTGGTGGCGAGAAAGACAACAACCATACGTTCACCAATGTGACGCTTTCGAACAATCAAGCCACTGGCGGGACTTTCCCCGGCGGTGGCATTCAGATCCTGGGCGGAAACACGACGTTCACGACCTCATTGGTAGGTGGTTCGAGTGCTCCTGGAGCTGATCGCACAAATGTGAACCTCGCCAACTCAGATGGGACCAGTGCCGGGGGTGTTTTCTTTACGCCATCGGCTCCACAACATACCGCGTCGGTAGCGATTTTCACTTCAACTGGGACAACGTTTAGTCGAAACACCGCTTCGGGCTCGGGTGGTGGCGGCGCCGATATGGCCATTGTAGCGATAGCCCTTCCGGGCGGCATTGGTAGCGGCTCGGGAACGTTCACTAGCGGTACGCAGTTCAATAACAATCAATCATTAGTCCAAAACGGCGGTGGCTTGATTGTTTCGACGCTGCCCACCACCGTGAGCGGCGCATCATTCACGTCGAACAGCGCTGCCGGTCAGGGCGGCGGCATTTATGTTGGCAGTGCCTCGCTGTTGCTTGACGGAACCGTCAATGCGATCTCGTTTACCGGCAACACAGCGGTAGCAAATGGAGGCAGTAGCATCTCTGTAAACAACGCGACCACCGTTTCGGGTACGCTGGTAAGTATTGGCGGGGATGTGGTTGTTAATGGTCAGGGAACGTGGACCAACAACGCCGGAAGCATCCTGGCGCCCACCAACTTTCTGATGTTCGGTGGCATCTTCAACGGCAACAACAGCACGATGAACATTGCCGGAAATCTGTCGGCTACGCCGCAAACTGTGGGCACCACCTTCAACGCTGGCAGCAGCACGATCAACATCGGCGGCAATTTTTCTTTCACCGGCGGAGGCGCGGGTCCGGCCGCAACCTTCAATGCTGGAACAAGCACCTTTAATTTTAACGGCACTGGATCTCAGAGTGTCTCCAACTCGATCCTGATCACGTTCTTCAATTTCACCGACTCAAACGTCACGCAACCGCTCACACTGAACAATAGTTTCAATGTGAACGGCACCATGACCGTCAACGGCGTCGGCGCCACCCTAGCTCCTGTTGCTGCAACCGTTATCGGTGGCACCGGTGCGTTGACCGGCACAGGGACAGTGAGAGTGACTCGCACTCTTGCGGTCGCAGGGTTCCTTAATCAGTACGCCATGTCGGGAGCCAAGACGCTGACGAACTTAACCGTTCATTATCTTGCCGCTTCGCTTCAGTCGATCAGTGCCACTACCTACGGGCATTTGCGACTCGAGAATCCTGCGGGTGCAGATCTTGGCGGCGTCGTTACCGTAAATGGTCTCTTGACACTGACTTCGGGCGCGATGGGCGTTGGCACGAGCACGCTCAACATCATGAACGGCACCACGGTGGGCACTGGCAGTATCACCAGCGCCGCGACCGGTACCGTCAACTACGGTCAAACAAGTAACGGACAGGACGTGCGTGCCTTCAACTATGGCAATCTGACGTTCAGTAGCTTTACAAAAGTGTTGGCGGGCGCCGGCACTATTGGCGTCGCAGGGACATTCACCCCAGGCGGTGCCGTGGGCCACACGATTGCAGGCAGCACCATCAACTTCAACGGCGCTGGCGCACAGACGATTCCCGCTTTCAATTATTTCAATCTAACGAGTAGCAGCACGGGTGGTCGGACGCTGGCAAATGCGGGCACGATCGGCATCGCCGGTACCTTTACTCCAGGCACAAATGCCTACACGATCACTGGCAGTACAGTAGATTTTAACGGCACAGGCGCGCAGGGCGTGGCTGCTTTCAACTACAACAACCTGACCACCAGCGGCAATCGCGGTGGCGCGGCGATAACGTTCGCGAGCGGCAACATTGGAGTTGCCGGAGTCTTCAATCCCGCAGCTACCAACAACTCTTACGTGACCACCGGGAACACGGTAATTTTCAACGGGGCTGCGCTCCAATCGATTCCGGTGTTCCCGTACAATGGATTGACTCTAAATAATGCCGCGGGTGCAAACCTCGCGGGCAGTGTCAACGTTGGTGGGGCCTTGACGTTGACTTCCGGCGTGCTTGCAGTTGGAACGAACACTCTGACTCTTAACGGAGCGGTTAGTGCAACTGGCGGCAGTCTGACCAGTGCCGTCACCGGCACCGTTAATTACAACCAGGGATCCAACGGCCAAGCGACGGTGCTGGCTACCAACTACGGCAACCTGACCTTTAGTAATTTCAGCAAGACCCTGGCAAGCACGGGAACGATTGGTATCGCTGGTGTCTTTACTCCGGGCACCGGCACCGGTCACACAATCACCGGGAGCACTATCAACTTCAACGGCGCTGCGGCGCAGACTATCCCAGGCTTTACTTACAACAACCTGACAAGCAGCGGTGGCGCAGTATCAAGGGTTCTGGATCCTGTGAACACGATCAGGATTGCCGGTGTTTTCACGCCCGGAACTAACGTCTACACAATCACCGGCAGCACGGTTGAATACAATGGATCGGTCGCGCAGGTCCTGCCGCCCACGTTCACCACTTATAACAATCTGACGCTGAATAATGCGGCGGGAACTACTGGATTTGCAGGTCTGACGGTGCAGGGCACCATCATCGTTGCGGCCGGTACGTTCACAAGCAGCAGCAACTACAACAACGTTCAGATTAATCCTGGCGCCACGTTAACCGCGACGGCTGCCAGCACGATCAACGTCACAGGTAATTGGACGAATGGCGGCACCTTTAACGCCAGCACCGGCACCGTGATTTTCAACGGTGGTGGAGCGCAGGTGATTGGCGGTGCTGCTGCTACCACTTTCAACAACCTAACCATCACTGGACCCACGGTCAGTCTGGGCCAAAGCATCACTGTAAGTGGAATTTTAACGCTCAACAATGATCTGACTACGGGCGCCAACACGGTGGTCCAACCGAGCAGCGCCCCTGCATCTACAGGGACGGCTGATGTAGTTGGCAATGTGAGACGGACCAATCTCCCCAATCCATTGCCGACAGGAGTCGCTCTAACCTTTGGCAATCCGAACAACTTCATAAATTTCGCTGCCGTGGGAGCGCGTCCGACCGATATTGTGGTGAATCTGGTTAAGGCAGCACCAGTTGGTTTCGCATCTGCGGTACAGCGGACCTACACAATCACGCCGACCGGTGGTGGCGGATATTCAGCTACGCTCCGTTTGCGCTATCTGGAGTCGGAGTTGAACGGCAATATCGAGGGGCCCAGTCTCCTCTTCAGGAGATTTAACGGCATTGGTTGGGCTCCAGTAACGCCCACCGCCTCAGACTTCACGGCGAATTGGTTGGAACACAATGCCATCACAGTTTTCTCACCGTGGACCTTCAACTCCACTAACTCGCCCACGGCGGCCAATGGGACGGTCACGGGACAGATTACAACTCCTGAAGGCGCGCCGATTGCCGGTACGGTCGTTAGACTAAGCGGCGGCCAAAATCGTAAAGCGATCACCGACGCGAATGGCAACTACCGATTTGATCGTGTAGAGACCACTGGGTTCTATGCGGTTACCCCTACGCGCGCGAATTATCTGTTCACGCCTGCTACTCGCTCGTTCAATCAACTGGGCGAAAACACTGACGCTTCATTCAGCGCTTCAGTGACGGGCGATGCAACAAACCCACTCGATACAGCGGAGTATTTCGTTCGTCAGCAGTACGTCGATCTTCTCGGCCGCGAGCCGGATGAAGGTGGGTTTAACTACTGGAGCGATCGCATTCTCGAGTGCGGCAGCGATGCGCTATGCGTCAATGCTCGCCGCCGGGACGTGGCCGCTGCATTCTTCATCGAGCAGGAGTATCAGAAGACCGGCTCGTTCATTTACGGTCTGTACAAAGGCGCACTTGGCCGGAACCCGTTGTACTCAGAGTTCTCAACGGATCGTCAGCAGTTGGTGGTTGGTCCGGGCCTCGAAGGAAACAAACAGTCGCTGGCGGAAAACTTCGTCGGCCGATCTGAATTTGTCGCGCGATATCAGTCGAGCACGACGGCCGAATCGTTCGTCGATGCAGTAATTGATAACGTGCAGACAGCTTCTGGAGTGGACCTAAGCGGTCAACGAGCAGCAGCGATCACGAACTACAATTCCGGCGGTACTCTTAACCAGCGTCGTAGTCTGGCCCTGCGTGAGTTAACGGAAGGTGCTGCCTTCAGGGAGTCTGAATACAACGGCGCCTTCGTTTTGACTGAGTACTTTGCCTATCTCCGGCGCGATCCTGACGCGGGTGGATACACCTTCTGGTTGAATGTGCTGAACAACCGCGAGCCAGGTAATTTCCGGGGAATGGTTTGCGCGTTTATTACTTCCGCTGAGTACCAACAGCGTTTCAGCTCAATTATCAGCCACACCGATCAGGAATGCAGTCGATAGAACCAGGGGAAGCGATTAACTGACCATCCTCGCGGGTGGTAATAACCGGAGCCGGTAGAGACAACTCGGAGGACACAACATGAAGCGGTTTCCCATGGCGCGCAGAGACAAGCTGGTGATTCAGGAACTTCCAGACGAACTTCTGGTCTACGATAAACAGAGGGATATGGCGCATTGTTTGAATCGGTCGGCCGCCCTGATTTGGAAGCGTTGCGATGGGAAGACTTCAATTGAGGAGATAACCCGGGACGTGGCGAAGGAGTTACAGTCGCCAATTGACGAACGCGCGGTCTGGTTTGCGATTTCGCAATTTGCAAAGGACCACCTGCTCGAGCATCAGACTAAAGTTCCCGCAGGCATGCTGATGGGAATGAATCGGCGGCAGATGGTACGGACTTTAGGGATCGCCGCCGTGGTTGCGGTCCCGCTGGTGACGTCGATCGTGGCGCCAACGCCGGCGCAGGCAGCTACCTGTCTTCCTTCCGGTGCCGCCTGCACCGCCTCATCACAGTGTTGCTCTGGACTTTGTAGTGCCAGCGTTTGCGCCTGACGAAACTGCACCTGGAAACGAAAACGGGCGGGGGTTTATCACCCCTGCCAGTTTTTTTGGTGCGCCCGGCAGGGCGCTCTTACTAGGGAGTGAAAGTCTCCTACGAACCCGACAGGGGGAATCGTTAGCCGGACGGCAAGGGTGTCCATCGCGAGGTGGAATCTGAAGGAAGCCGCAGGCAAAACGCTGGCTCGACGAACAGAAATCGCATATGAGGCGTGCAAGCTGGATGAGGAGGCCAATATCTTCAAAGTCCAATACCTGTACGGAAAGCTTGTACGTAGATGCGGCGGGCATAAGCGGGAAGGTGAGAGCGCATTACCCGGGGAGATCTGTCAGCTTGTCACGTACTACCGGCATCGAGAGGTGACGGGAAGAGTTGGCAGAAGTCAGCCGAGGGCATAGTAGTTCCATCGACCGGAACGAAGGCCCGAACGTGGAGTAACGGACTGGAGACTTGAATTTCGATGGCTAAAGGAGACGCAGATAGAAGAGCTGAGATGCTCGACTCCCACCCGGAGGGTAGCCGACGGAATCGGCGAGAAGAAGGCTTGGGTGCGTCAAGA
>JANNON010000424.1:0-9587 GCA_031399105.1 Blastocatellia bacterium
GCTTGGGAGAAGGTCTTGCGGGGCGTTATGGAATGTCGCAGGCAAACTGCTGAGTTGAATCGCCTCACCGAAGAACGTTTTGGATAGCTTTATCAGCCCCTGAGAGTTACTTGGCATTCGATGTGCCACAGGGGGAAGAAAGTTTCGAGTTTCGAGTTTCGAGTTTCGAGTTTCGAGTTGTTGTTGAGGAATGAGTGAGTACTGAGTTCTGAGTTCTGAGTTCAAACTCGAAACTCGAAACTTTAGGTCTTCTTACAGCAAGAGCGCGGAAACGTCCGATTACCGAAAAAGGAGTTCCGCGCTCTTACTATTTGTGTTCCCGGTTAAGGAAGGAACACGCGAATCACAGAGTGATCACATAACAATCTTCGTGCCGTACATGCATGGACCAGGTAGCAGACGATTTTGTTTTGAAATTCAGCAACTATTGCTCCGATAAAAGAAAATAAGCTTGCTAGCGTTGTGGCGAATGTCCCTGTTGTTTCGCGCAAGCTGGGGTCTCACGTCTCAAATTTCAAGTCTCAAAGTACACCTCTCAGGTCTCAGAACTTGAGTCATGAGACCTGAGGTTCGGGCTCGGCCTACATCGCGTGGATGCTGGTGATGTCCACGTGCGCGTCTGCTGCTCTAAAGGCTTCCTCGCCGTTCGACGCTCCCTCTTCCGGACGGAGCAGTGTTCTAATTCTGCGCAACTGCCCGTCATCGAGATCAAAGAATCTCACTCCGAAACCCAGACCCAGGGTCTGATGTGCAACGCGACCAGCGAGGGTCAGTGAATCCTGCCCCGCAATTAGAATGGTGACCTTTACGGTCTCATCTTTCACGAGGTCGATCATAGTGTCCAGATAGCAACCTGTCTCTGAGAGGTCCGTGACCCGTGCGTTGTATCGCGAACCCGAGCCGTTCAATGCGGCTTCAAGGCAAACTGGGACTCTTGGTTCGTTTCTTCGTTCGCTCATATTCGTAGGACAGACATCGCTGTCTATCTATTCGTCAAAGTCCATGCACGGTCGATCTCGCTCCGCGTGCATTTACTACCTGCGATTTTTTCTTGTGGTGGTGTGAAAGACCTCAACATGAGGACTCTTTCCCAGGCGTAGCGCCTCTTAGGTTGGCAAACAATGCGGCCTCGCCGCCTAAGCAGGGTCGTAGCAGAAGCTGTGCCATCAGATCGATGAGGCGGAAAATCAATTCCTCAATCGCACCGCGGCCTCGGCATGTTAGTTGCCGCCAAAGCACTGAGTGCTGAGCACCTCGGCATCAAACCACGCTGGCCCGTTCTTCGTACTCGGCACTCAGCACTTCATCCGATCCCCCGTTTTCTCACCAGGCTTTCTCCTTCCAATCCAGGAGCCTCATGCGCGCAAATCTTCCGCGAGCGCTTATCGTCATCTTCGCGCTTTCAATTCTCATTTCGAAAACAACACCAGCACCAAGCGCCGCACCCGCAGGCGACAGCAACGGTTCATCGTTCGCGTGGAATGTGGGGAGGAATGATCTGCCGCTCGTCTCGTTTCCCGACAAACTCTCAACAAGTCTGGACACAACATTCAGTTTTCGACTTGGCCGATTCCGCTTTCCACTCTTTCAGTCGCTTTATCAAAACAGAGCGTCCGGCACATTCATTCTCATGCTGCTTTCCGAATTCAGCAGCAAGGCCGAGTTTGTTGAACTTGAACGAACAGGGTCCGGCTCCAATAAGTTTGCCGATAGGGATTCGCAACTCAAACTGATTGACCATGGCGAAACAAAAGTGCTGGAGACGAGTGATGGCACTCGATTCATGTTCGCACGCAAGGAAGACGGCGAGTTTCATTGTTCGGAAATTAGTGAAGCTGCCGGAACGATCCTGGCTTTCAACTATCGCAACAACGGACTGCTCGGGACCATCAACGACACAAAGGGACGAAGGATCGAGTTTCATTACGTCGCCGACACGATCAGCGCCATTACCCAGCGATGGTTCACAGTCTCAGGACCGACGGAGCGCACATGGACCATCCACTCGCCTGCGGCTCCCTCCAACGTTCATCACACCCGGACGACGATTTCCCCACGAGC
Organism: Blastocatellia bacterium; assembly: GCA_031399105.1. Classification (GTDB taxonomy): domain Bacteria; phylum Acidobacteriota; class Blastocatellia; order Pyrinomonadales; family Pyrinomonadaceae; genus PSRF01. The sequence goes on from JANNON010000424.1 coordinate 2,062, forward strand.
GACATCGACCCTAAACAAAGCGATGCCCTCAAATGCGTTGACGCCTGCTTACACCCGCAAAATGGCCAGTCGCGATCGGGAACTCGCCGCGTTGTTTGGTGGACCAGGCGCGGTGGCTGCCGCGAGTGGGTTTGAACCGGCTGAACTGGCAAGACGATATCCGCTCTATCGCGGAGATCTCGCTGCCCATGATGGATTGCGATTGCTTGGCCATCTCTCGTTTGCGATGCACCTCTACGGCAGTCGAGACGGAACGAAAGATGCGAAGTTGTATGTCCCGTCCGGATTCACTTCACACAGCAGTGAACCAAGCCCAACCGACGCAGCGGTGACGTTCTTCTATCCGCGGCTGGGAACTTTAACTAACATCACAATTGCCGTTTTCCACATTCAAGATTTTCAGATCACTTATGAAGGGGAGCGTGTGCGGATTGGCAGCATCGGCGGCCGCGGTGGGTCTAACAATTTGTACCGTCATTCGCACATTGAGTTTTATCGCGGAAAGACAGGGTTACCTGGGGCAGCAGCGCGGGCGAACCTCCGCATCGATCCAGCCGTATTTCTCGCTTCGCTCGATGAAAGATATCTTGCATCACTTTAGATCGGACGTTTCCGGCCGAGCATTGCGTCGAGGATTGCATCGCGCGTATAAAGTCTGCGCGGTTGCCGGGTGAGGACGGTGACCGAGCCCAGAGCACCCTCGGGCGTTGCCATTTGAGCGGCAACGCCCTTTTTTTGTGAACTATCGAGTAGCAGCCTCGCATCTCCGATCTCAGATCTCGGATCTGGGTTATCATCCGCATCGATGACTCCACTTGAAGCTAAGCAAACAACCGCATCCACTTCAGCAATTCGTGCACAGTTTCCAGCCCTCGACAGAGTTCATGAGGGCCAACCAGTCGCGTACTTCGACGGACCCGGCGGTACGCAAGTTCCCCGCGCCGTGGTCGACGCGATGGCGGATTACTTGTTCCATCACAATGCCAACACCCATTGGGCCTATCCGACCAGTGCTGAAACTGACTTGGCGATTGAAAACGCCCGCGAGGCTTGCGCCGATCTCCTTAACGCCTCAGCAAGCGAGATCGCTTTCGGCGCCAATATGACAACGCTCACTTTCCATCTCGCGAGGGCTTTGGGAATGCAACTCACTCCTGGCGATGAGATTGTGGTTACCGATCTGGACCATCACGCCAACATCGACCCGTGGCGACGCCTGGCACAGGAACGAGGAGTAAAAGTTCGCAACGTGAGATTCAAGCGCGAAACTGGACAGCTCGATTGGAATCAGTTTGAAGAGCTGGTCACGCAGCGCACGCGATTGATTGCTATTGGCGCCGCGTCTAATGCACTGGGAACTATCAACGATGTACCGCGAGCCGTGCGACTGGCGCGAGCGGTAGACGCATTGATCTTCGTTGACGCGGTTCACTACGTCCCGCACGGGCTGATTGATGTGCGGGATTGGGATTGTGATTTCGTCGGTATGTCAGCCTACAAGTTCTATGGGCCACATATCGGCATTCTCTTTGGCAAGCACGAGCTGCTGTCCGCCATCGACTTTCCGAAACTTGTCCCTGCGCCCACTTACTCTCCTGAGCGTGCTGAAACCGGCACACAGAATCAGGAAGGCATGGTGGGCGCCCACGCTGCGGTGGATTTTCTGGCGGCAATCGCGCCGGGTGAATCCCGCCGCGAGCGTCTGAAAAAATCGTACTCAGAACTCCATACCCGCAATTCCGATCTGATGAAGAAACTATGGCAGGGTTTGACTGCAATTCGAGGGGTTGAGGTTTACGGCCCAACGCCCGCAGAGCCGCGCACACCAACTGTATCGTTCACAGTTGCCGGCATAGCATCGACGGATGTTGCTCGGAGGCTGGCACAGAAAGGACTGTTTCTTTCACACGGTGATTTCTATGCCGCGACTGTGGTGGAACGATTGGGACTGGGAGATGAAGGTTTAGTTCGAGCTGGTTGCGCGTGCTACACGACTGAGGATGAGATCGATCGACTTCTCGAAGGCGTGGCTGAAATCGCAACTCAGAACAGCGAGCGCTAGCGAACTGTTCTGATCCGTGTCATCCGCGTTAATCCGTGGCTAATTCTTTACCCTCACGGCATTGATGAAATCCGCCAGCAACCCATACGCAGTGCTCTGCAAATTTGGCCGGTGCGAAGTGATGGTCAGTCCCGGCATCATGTCCAATTCGAAATGAACAGCCAGCGATGTTCCTCGTACATTCCCCAACGGCTCGTTGAGTCCCACTTGCTCAGGCCGCACGGACGCGACGACTGAGCCCTCTGCCGTACGCTGTGCTCGCGCTACCAACTTATAAGGCCTTCCTTCGGAGCGCGCCGCTTGCAATGCCTGCGGAGTCAACCCGCGAATCCCTTCCCGGCGAACGTCCCCGGGCTTAATTGGAATCTGCATCAACACTCGCGCCAGCGCACAAACCTTTACCGTTGAATCCCAGCCATCGACGTCGTGACTCGGATCAGTTTCGGTTACGCCGAGTTCCTGCGCAGTTCGCACCCCTTCCTCAAAAGTTCGCCCGGCTTCCATAGTTTCAATGATCACGCTGCAGGTAGAACTAAGCATGGCGCTGAAACCTCGCAGATTTACCGCCGGCAGAGTCTCGCGAAAAAGAGAGAACACCGGCGCACTATCCGCCACCGTTGACTCGAAATAAAACTGACGGCCAACTGAATTTGCCAGTTCTCGCAGCTCATCATAACCATGTACGACGGCGCCTTTATTGGCAGTGATAGCATGCGCACCTGACTCGAGTGCTGCGCGAAGATAATCAATTGCCGGCTGTCCTGTTTCGTGATTGAGTGAAGTGGTTTCAAAAACAACATCGGGCTTGGCCTGTTGTAGCCAATCGAAAACTGAGTTGGCTTTCGTAACTCTCTCCAGCGACGGCCCTGTCACGGTGAGACCGCTTTGCTCAAAACCGTCCTCGTTCACCAGCCAACCAAGCCTTCTGCTCGCTACTCCCGTGACGCGACACTCGATACCGTACTGCGAACTTAGATCGGCCGACTTCACCATCAGCAGTCGCGCCAGCGCTCTGCCCACATTCCCGAAACCAAGAAAACAGACGTTGAACTGTTTCATGCTTACGCTCTCGTCACTGGCAAAGTTATACTGCACATCCTGAACTAAGTTTTTAAGGTGTCCCCTGTATTCTGCCTCAATGAAACAATACCACGAGCTCCTTAGATCAATCCTGACGAAGGGAAAGACCCATCACGATCGTACCGGTGTAGGCACGATCTCCCACTTCGGTTTTCAAACACGTTTCGACTTACGCGAGGGTTTTCCGATCGTCACAACAAAGAAGATTCCTTTTCGCTGGATTGCCGAGGAGCTTTTCTGGTTCCTCTCGGGAGAGACGGACGAAGGAAATCTTCGCGCCCGCGGCGTGGACATTTGGGCCGAGTGGGCCGACGAAGTACACACCAGCCGCTTTGGTAGAGAAGCAGGAGATCTTGGTCCGATTTACGGCTATCTCTGGCGCTCGTTCGGTGGTGACTATCCACAGCGAAACGGCGTCGATCAAATTGCTTCCTTGCTGGAAATGATTAGTTCAAATTCCAACTCCAGACGCTTAATCATCTCGGGTTGGGATCCACGTCAGGCCGACAATGTAGACCTTCCCCCTTGTCATACGCTCTTTCAATTCAAGGTCGAATCGGAAACCACACTTCACTGTCAGCTCTATCAGCGATCAGCCGATGCGTTTCTTGGTGTGCCGTTCAACATCAGTTCGTACGCGTTGTTAATGCACATGGTCGCACATGTAATGAATTTGGAGGTTGGTGAGTTCATTTATACCCTGGGCGACTATCATATTTATAAGAACCATATCGAACAGGTCGAGGAGTTGTTATCGCGCGAGCCGATGCCGCTGCCGAAACTCGAGATCGTTGATCAGGAGGGTCGCCTCCGCGGATTAGACGGGTTGTTGAGATTCAATTACGAACACTTAAAGCTAATCGGCTATCAATCACATGGAAAGATTTCAGCTGCCGTGGCCGTGTAGCTTAGCTGGGAGCGCAGGCGTCCTCGCCTGCCTCAACGTTGAATGCCTCCCAACGACTAGAATAACCAAGCTCTAAACAACACTGGACTTGATTTTCTTCAGATCCGACAGACAGGAATGTTCATCCTACTTTTATGATCATCGCAATTGTCGCAGTAGATAAGAACGGCGCCATCGGCAAGGGCGGAATTCTGCCGTGGCATTACCCTGCCGACATGAAGCACTTCAAGCAAACTACGATCGGTCACGCCTGCGTGATGGGTGCAAAGACGTGGCGAACTCTTAAAAGACCTTTGAAGGATCGACTGAACATAGTGCTTACGCGGAATTCTGACATCGAACCTCAGGAATCCGTCGTTGTGATGAACGATGTCCGGTCAGTACTGGCACACGCCCAAACATTAACAGCAGACCTGTTCGTCATTGGAGGTGAACAGGTCTATCGCGCGTTCCTGCCGTTCACTGATCGCTGGATTGTTACGGAAGTACCGCTGGTGGTCGAAGCTGCGGATGCATTCGTACCGGAAGATTACCTGGAGAGGTTTAAGAAAACAGGTTCCAAAGAGATCGGCGACGGGCTCATCGTAGACACCTATGATCGAGAATGAGTCAGTACCTTAGCGGGATGGGCGCTCGAGACTTACGAGCTGCTCAACTTCAAATCCAGCACGTCATGTCGCGTAATGATGCCGGTGATGCGGCCATACTCCTCTATCAACACCGCCGCGCTGCTTTGCAAACGTCTCGTCACTTCGCTGGAACTTTCATCAACATCCACAATCGGAAAACTCGCTTCCATCACTTCGCTCACCGCCGACTCGAGCAGATCGCGGTTCCGCACCACCTTCGCCAACACTCGATTTTCACGCAACGAGCCCACTGACTTCCCTTCTTCCAACACCGGGATTTGCGTCAGCCCCAGTTCATCCATCTTGCCAAGCGCATCGGCAAGTTTGTCTGAAGGCGAAACCCAAATCAGAGTCTGCGGAGAGTGCGCGGCCTTGGTCTGATTCATCAACCCTGCAGTTATCTTCTGCGGTTCAAGTAGACGCTTCTCCTTCATCCATTCGTCTGAATGAAACTTGGTGAGATAGTGCTCGCCGGTATCGCAAACGATGAATACGATGATCGCATTCTCATCCGCTTCCCGAGCGACTTTGAGCGCCGCTGCCAGGTTTGTGCCGGTTGAGCCTCCGCAAAAAATACCTTCCTGGCGGCCCAGCATCCGGGCCATCTCGAAAGAGTCTCGGTCCGTAACGTTTATCACATCATCCACATACTTGATGTGCACGTTTGGTGGTATGACTTCCTGACCGATTCCTTCGACGAGATAAGGAGTTGCCTCAACCAGCTTGCCCGTCTCTTTGTAAGTCTTGAAAACTGAGCCGTAGGGATCGGCGCCGATAATCCTGATCGCCGGGTTCTGCTCTTTCAGATAGCGACCTGTCCCTGAGATCGTCCCGCCTGTTCCAATGCCGGCCACAAAATGTGTAATCGCGCCTTCGGTCTGTTCCCAAAGTTCTGGACCAGTGGTGCGATAGTGCGCTTCCGGATTTGCCGGATGCGAGTACTGATCCGGATAAAACGAATTGGGTGTTTCAGACGAGATCCGCTTCGCCGTCGAAACGTAATGGTCCGGTGTTCCCGGCTTTGCTGAAACCGGCGTGATCACCACGTCCGCGCCCAGTGCTTTCAGATATCTCGATTTCTCAACCGACGCTTTGTCAGTCATCACGAAAATGCACTTGTAGCCTTTGACTGCAGCCGCCAACGCCAGACCGATGCCAGTGTTTCCCGATGTTGCTTCGACGATTGTGCCGCCGGGCTTTAATTTTCCTTCACGTTCGGCAGCTTCGATCATGGAAATTCCGATGCGGTCTTTTACTGAAAAGCCCGGATTCAAATTCTCCATCTTCGCAAGCACAGTCGCTTTAATGCCCTCAGTCATGCGCCGCAGTTTCACCAGTGGGGTGTTGCCAATCAGCCCCAGTACGTTTTCGTGATATTGCATGTTCACTCCGAGTTGGATTTTGGTTACTTGCTAGTTTTAGCAGAAGGAGCGGCGTTGCGCTATTTGAGAACAGTGCCGGTGCAAAGTTTCTGGCCGAGCAACTCGCCGGCAACTCGATGCCCGGTAATATTCCAATGACCAGTGCCCAGATTCCCCGTGAAGCCGTGTAGAAACTCCTGATGCTGATCGGCATAAGCCTGTAGCTCCGGCGCAAGCATCAAGAGCTCAATTCCATTGCGATCGCCGAACGATTTCAGGCGCTGCTCCGGATAAAAAATATCTTGCACGAGAAACCGCCGCATGAATTCTTTGCGCACGTTGCCATCCGGGTAGACTTGCGGTCCGTTACTCAAGGTCACTACCAGAAATCTCGCGCCTTTGCTTTCAACCTCTTCACCCATGATTCGAATTAGTTCCTCAGTCACCGACCATGCTTCGCGCCAAACCTGATCGTCCATCTCGCGATAGACCAGATTGTCGGTTCCTAGTTCCTCTGAGCGAGCGATCAATTCGCGTTCAGGCGCTTCTTCGGCGTACGCGGTTGGAAGTAGTTGTAAGCCGGCTGTCCACGCAGCCCGTCGCAATCGCCACGCACGCTGTCCTTCGGCAATTGCCTGAATGAGCCGTGAGTGACGGTTAAACCATCTGCCAACTCGAGCGATGAAGGTTTGCTTGAAACGAAAATTGCGTGTGCTCTTGAATGAGTCGTCCAGCACCAGCTGGCCGTCACGATGGACGAAGTACGGAATCTGGTCCGTCTTCTTCAAGACACGTGAGTTATCGGTAATGTCGTTATTGGTGGTGACGGTGAGCAGAACAATGTCCGGTGAATACTTCCACACCTGCTCGCGCAGAGTGATTAGTTCCTGGGCCGTGCCGTAACCCGAGACCCCAAAGTTAATTACTTCTACTTGCTTGCGCTCAAACACACCGCATTGCTGCAGCTTGCTTTCCATCACCGTCCAGAAGGCATTCTCAACTGGGACCTGAAACGCTTCCGGATAAGAGTCACCGAGGATTGCAATTCGGATCGTATCCGCAGGTTTCTTTGTTGAATGCTCGCGGTCGCGTAGACCATCGCTGTTGATGCTTACAAACGCGACGCCTTCTTTGCGATACATGCCGGACATCTTCGGCCGCAACGCGTAACCACGACTTTGATCCGGTTGATAAAACTCAGGAAAGGAATAGCCCGCCACTCGAAGCGCAACCTCAGCGACTAATAGGCCCACCACTAACCCGAAAACAATGAGTAGCAGTTTTAGGAAAAAGCGCCTTCCTCTGCTACGCCCCTTTGTTGCGTGCATGCTGCTTGGTTAAGTAAATGCCTGCGTTGGATTCGAACGGTAGTCAAAGAAGCCTAAAGGTAAGCGATCGGTGGTAAGGGCTCAAGCCTAAGAGGGCGTTTTGTGGTAACTAGATAAAAGCGCCCTCTGCGAAACCGAATAGAAAAGTCCTCTAGGATG
>JANNON010000438.1:0-2223 GCA_031399105.1 Blastocatellia bacterium
CGCAACTGGTCTTTATTGTCGAAGAGCCAGCCCGTCAGCCGTTCCGTGTTCTGACGAAGCAGGGTGCGCTCGCCGGTCGAGATTTTGACTTTATACAGATCGTGCCAAGCCGGATCACGATCATTGAGGCCGACGTAGACCGCATCCGGTTCGCTGCGCGGCACGTTGTAACCTACAGTTCTGACTTTTTCTGAATTGGTTAGATTGCGCGCGACGGGCACTTCCGCACCGCTCGGCGGTTGCTCGTTAGGATTGACGGCGTAGAGGTTGAAATTCTCGTTGCCCCCTTTGTCGTTAACGAACAAGATGAACTTGCCATCCACACTCCAAAAGAAATTTCTGATCGGGCGTTTAGACTCGTTGGTCAGCACGCGTGCATTGGCGAACGGCTCGGCGGTGCCTTTTACCCAAATGTTCAACGTGTCCTTGTGTGGCTTCAGGAAGGCGATGAACTTCCCGTCGGGAGAGATCGTCGCCCTGGCGATTTCTGGATTGCCGAACAGCAGCTCACGGTCAATTAGTGGCGGCAAACCGTTTTGTGCGAGCGCGGTCACGCTGAGCAGAAAAACGGACGACAGTGCGGATAGTAAGAATCTGGTTGCCGAGGATGTGCGGGTTTTTCGAATCATACTGAACAAAACTCCTGGTAAGTGTAGATGGATGTAGTCAGGGCTAACTGACCGTGCGATTTAGCTCTAGAAGAAATAAACGTACAGGAGTCGAAAGTATTAACACCAGACGTGAATACTTTTCAGGAAGAGAGAGCGAGCATTTGCCTCATGAGTTGAGATGCTAGCTTTGCAGTCTCACTGTCAGAAAGCTGGACCTGTCTCCGCTGCAATCTCACTCTCGTATTCCAAGCGGAACAGCCGGAAGTAACGGGGTCCAATGAGTTATTTAGCTTATAAAGAATCAGCGGGGAGAGGGTCCGCCTTCCTGACAGTGAGACTAGCGAAGCTAGCATCTCAACTCTTGAGGCAAAGCTACTCGATCGGATCTGAGAAAAGTCTTGACACCCCGGGAGGATGGCCTATAGTGCGGTCTCCTTTACCTACACGCAGGGCTCACAGCTGTCCGCCACCACCGGAGACAGTCACCAACAACACCTAATCCAGTTCACTCCAGAATCACAGTGAATAGGGGGACGACATGGCATACATGGTCACATTTCACGGCGTGAAGTCTGAATCGATCGAAGCTTTGAGATCACGCCTACAGAGTTTTGGATTTAGCGGAGCCGACGCTGCGGAAGGAGTCGCATGCAATCCTGACGCGCAGGTCGCCTTCAAGTACAAAGAGGACGCGGGGCAATTGATCGTCTCAATCCGGAGAAAGCCGTTGCTCATGTCCCACGGGCAGATTTACAGCATGATTGCCGATGCCCTTATCGATCTGGGATCAGAGTACAAGGACGCGCTGTCTTCATGACTTCCACGCGTCACCAGAAAAAACTTAGGAGGCAGGTATGTCCATCTATTGGAACTCATTCACGATCATGTTCGTCAATCAGACGAGCACTGATCTCACTCTAGGTACTCCCAATATCGTTTCAGGCACCGTCCAATCCGCCACCTCGGTGCCGAAGATGACCCAGCCCCCAGGAATTAATGCATTCTTTGGCAGAAGCAGCAGCGACAGCACTAGTGGGGCCTCTGGTTACGCCAAGTGGACCACTGACGATGGTGTGAGCTGTGTCGTCTACTACTCTGCCCCAAACACCGGAGATCCTGCAGGCTTGCCGACTCTCGATGGTATCAATGCGGGCCAATATACTTTTGATAAAGGCTCAATTACCTGTGCAGGAGACGGCTGCAACATCAACTCCGGAAATCGTAACTACACCATGACGGTCACTCTAAAAAGGAAATGAATTTCCGGAGACAATGATCGATCATGCTGAACGCGGCGGAGTTGGCGGTACTTTGTGATGCAGAAGTGCAGGGCCTCGCTGGTCGCCCGATAGCGGCGGTGGCACCCCTTAACCTTGCGCGCCCTTGTGACCTCGCTTGGATCGGCGACCCGGCGCAGTTCGACGACGCGGCTTCATCTCATGCTGGTGCACTGATAGTTCCCCGTGGCGTCAAAACCGGGCACGCCAGCGCAACCCTCCTCGTCTCCGGCGATCCAGTGGCCGCCTTAAAGTTGGTCATCGCAACTCTCGAACGACAGCCCATAACAGTTGGATCATTTCCAGGCAGAGGTGTGGTGGACGCGAGCGCTCAG
>JANNON010000481.1:0-7417 GCA_031399105.1 Blastocatellia bacterium
CAGGTGAAATTCGTTCTGAATTGGAAGCGCCGCTGGTCGATAACGGACGAACTCTGCGAGCGCGATTGGGTTCTGGCGAACAGGTGCTGCGCATGAATACCGGAAGTGGGCAGATAAGTCTCATGATGTCCTCGGTGGGGAACGTTAGTACAACAAGTGAGCCCTCAGCGCCCGTGCTGCAGGGTCGCACCAGTGAGGCGGCAGGCGCCGGCACGCCGGCCAATCAAGCGCAGTCAGAAGAGGTGAGCGAGGGCGATGTTATTCGTGTGGATTCCCAGCTCGTCACGCTCAACATGAGCGTTATAGATCGAGCTACGAGTCGCGGAATATTTGGTTTGGTTCAAAATGATTTCAGACTCTTCGAAGATGGCGCTGAGCAACGAATCGTGCAGTTTGATTCAGCCGCTGCGCCTTTCGATTTGGTCTTGCTCATCGATCTTTCTGGTTCAACTCGTGACAAAGTGATGCTGATCCGCCAGGCCGCACAACGCTTTGTTGATGCTGCGAGGCCTTCCGATCGCATCGGCATCATCACCTTTGCCGGTCAACCCAAAATGGTTTCACAAGTAACTCTGGATCGCGATCGTCTCCGCCAAAGCATCAGCACTATCGACACAGAATCAGGCGACACCAAACTGTATGACGCGACTGATTTCACGATGCGGCATCTAGCGAGCGATTCAAGGAGTTCTCGTCGCACCGCCATTGTCTTGATGAGCGATGGGTTGGACGGCACGGTGCCGGGAGTTTTCGGCCAGCATGGTTCAAAGCTTACTTACAAGGAATTGATTAGCAAAATTCAGGAGTTTGATGGCGTCTTGTATACGCTTTGGCTCGATACCTACTACGAGGCGTTGAATCCGAAAGACACTCAGCCAGAAGCGTTCGACACAGCCCACGACCGAATGCGAGACATTGCTGAGGCGGGTGGCGGAACCTCATACGATGTGCTGAAGCTCGAGGATCTCGCCGGAGCTTACGAGCGAGTAATCGCAGATTTAGGGACGGTGTACAGTCTTTCCTATCGACCGGAAAACAAGAAACGCGATGGAAGTTGGCGTGCGATCCGAGTGCATGTGAATCGTTCTTCAGCAGTGGCGCGTGGCAAACATGGCTATCATGCAAATTAAGACGCGCGAGCAGAGCGTTCGCGGACTGACAGGATTTAACCTGACAGCCGGGTTCATGTCTCTGCTGGTCCTGCTGACAATTGTTGTTGGCAGTAGAGCGCAGGAATCAATCGATACAGTCCGCGTAGATTCAGACCTCGTTGATCTTAAAGTCAGTGTTGTGAGCCTCATTCCAAAGCAGCAATCGCCGCTGCTTGAAGAGAAGGACTTTCTGATTCTCGAGGACGGTACGCAGCAACAGATCTCCTTTTTCGCCGCCTCCGACACACCGTTTGATCTGGTACTGCTACTTGACCTGTCCGGCTCAACAGCTGAAAAGATCAACTTGATTCGTCGTTCTGCAAAACGTTTTGTCGATGCTACGCGACCGAATGATCGAGTCGCTGTCGTGACGTTTACCGACGTCGCGCGAGTTGTTTCGGATCTTAGTGTCGATCGCGCTGACCTCAAGAAAGCAATCGACAAAATCCAGAAACCAGTCAGCGGCACAAATTTCTGGGACGCGCTGCGTTTCGTTTCTGAAAGCGTTCTCGTTTCAAAACAAACATCTCATCGTCGTGCAGTGGTTGTAATGACTGACGGCGTAGACAATGCTCTTCCGGGCGTATTTGGGGATGGCTCACTCACTCCATTTGAGGAACTCCTGAAGATCGTCAGTCGCAACGAGGTGATGGTCTTTCCGATCTACCTTGACACCGAAAACGAGGAAGTCAGAAAGCGACGAACTCCACGCGAAGCCTACGGGATCGCGCGCGGGCAACTCATGCAGTTGGCCCAGGCTTGCGGCACAGTCGTCTACCATGCCGCTGAGTTAAAGGATTTGGACAAAGTTTACGGCCAGGTAATCCATGATCTCGGAACGATCTACAGCATTGGTTATCGGCCGACTAATGAAGCGCGAGACGGAACTTGGCGCTCGGTCGCTGTGAAAGTGCCAACTCGTCAGGAACTCAGTGCGCGCACGAAAAGCGGTTATTACGCAAAGACGGACGTGAATTCCAAGAACTAGGAGATCCGGCCAGCGTTCTAACCGCATCGCAGAAAAAACTGACCTGGATGGATGAACCTTGTAAATGACCCATTGGGGGCTATAATGCCAATCGGCCCCAGACCTTTCCCTGACGATTCACTTGCGGGACTTCACAGGAGAGATTCCCATGAGAAAAGCTTCCCAGTTTCTTTATCTGACTACCGCGCTGGTAGCCCTGTTGCTTGGTTCGACGATTACCGGAACCGCGCAGCCGCGCGAGAAGTTTGTGATCTCGGCCAAGGCCGGAGGCATCAACGCCATCAGCGGTCGCGCGCTTGTTCATGGTCGGGGCGCCGCCGAGTGGCAACAACTCAGCATTAAAGAAGATTTGGATGCGGGTGACGTTGTGAAGACGGGTGCCGATGGCCGCGTCGAGATGCTCTTAAACCCCGGTTCCTATCTGCGCGTCGGGGAGAACTCGGAGTTCGAACTTGCCGACAATAGTCTGGATAGCCTGGAAGTCAGGCTCCTGCGCGGTACCGCGATTCTCGAGGTTGCGGGCGCCGAAGACACCGAACTCTTGATCAACATCTCCACGCCTGATACGCGACTGGCCATCGTTCGCCGCGGTCTCTATCGACTGAATGTGACGCCGGGAGATGGAACTGAGCTAATTGTGAGAAAAGGCCGCGTGATGCTCGAAGATTCACAGACGAAAGTAAAAGGCGGCAACAAAGTGATCTTCACGCGAGGCGGCTCGGTTCTCGTAGCAAAACTCGAGAAGCTCGAGAAGAAGAATTTCGACAGTCTGGAGACGTGGAGCAAAGAGCGAGGTGAGTTAGTGGCCAAAGCGAATCGCGGACTCAAGGGCCGCGACGTAAGTCTCATGATGGCGAGCTACAACAATAATTGGTTTAACGGCTTCGGCAGGCCAAACGGTCTTTGGTATTACAATCCGACCGTCAGTTGCTACACCTTCGTTCCGTTCTTCCTCGGTTGGGGATCGCCATACGGCTCCTCCTACAGCATGAGCTTTTACGGAAGTTCTTATTGCTGTGGTCGTCGTCCGCGAATTGAGTACCCCGGCGGAGTGCTACCTGAGACGGCGGCCCGTCGTGCACTCGGCTCAGGCAGTTCCGGTGGTTCCGGTGGCGGTTCGGGTTCCGGTGCGGGCTCCGGCGGCGGATACGGCGGTGGCGGCAATTCGTCACCTGGCGAAAGCATGCCGCGCTCAATGCCAGCAGCAGCAGAACGCAAAGTCGAACGCCTCAACGACCGAATGCCGAATCAGTAATCCTGCTTCTTAAGTTCTGGCGCTCGTAAGGCTGCCAAGTGCCTTGTTCACGAGCGCCAGAATTTCTGTCCGGGTTAATCCAGACAAAACCAGGTCCGTTAACGCCGCTTGCAAGCGATCGTGTGCGCGTTCCTCATCGTGCTTTGCCCGCACCCTCGAGATTACGGTCGCACCCGAACCATGCCTGACCCGAATTAACCCTTCCTTCTGTAGCTGACGGTACGCGACGGCAATCGTGTTGAGATTTACGCCGAGATCAGCCGCCACCTGCCTGACGGGCGGCAACTGCGAGTTCTCCGGCAACTCACCTCGGGCAATTAATCCCTTGATTTCATCGGCAACCTGCTGGTACATCGGTCTCCGGTCCCGCTCGTCAATGGTTATATACACAACCCTACCCCCGAATTGTCTATTGGTTGTATACACCAGACAATTGCGGACCGTCCAGAGAATTTATTTCTTTGTCGTTAGGTCTGCGGCCACCGCCGCTGCTGAATGAGTTACTCCGGAGATACCCACGCCGGGAAAGACAGTGTCGCCGACGCGGTAGACGTTGCGTACATGGGTGCGGTGGTTGAGGAGTTTTGGGCCGAGCGGGTTTGATAGGTTACTGAGGCCGCCGGCCATTCCCAGTTTGCGGCGAGTTTGATCGTAGAAAGTTCGCGGCGTAGCTGTGTCGATGATTTCAATATCGGAACCGAGTTCCGGCAGCGACAGATGCAGTTGCTGCCAGCAACGTTCCAGCGTCTCCTGGTCTTTGCCCTCGTGTTCAGTCTCGTCTTCGTGAAAGGTGAACCAGTCGTTCACGTCCGCAGGAGTTTGAACCGTCACGGCGCGTTTGCCGGCTGGTGCTCGCGAATCCCACGCCGGCGCCATCGAAAACAACTGGTGCGAGCTCTCCGTGTCCCCACCTTCGATGCCGGCAAGCAGGTGTTCTGCGGGAAGCCGTCCGGCCGCAGTTTCCTCCAGCGCTGCAAAGATAAGATACGAGCCGGAACCGCTGAGCGCGTTGAGCTGTCTTCGTACTTCGCTCGGCGTGCGACTCAGACCAAAAAGTTTTCCGTACGTGTCCCAAACGGTCAGATTACTAATCACCGCTTTCGACGCCTGAACAGTCTCGCCGCTGAGAAGATCGACACCAACAGCGCGCGCTTTTTCATCCGCCGAGTCGAATGCGAGCCGAAGCACCGGAGTGTCGAGCCGAATCTTGCCACCGCTCTTCCGAATAGATTCTGCGAGAACGTTGGCGAGCGCCGCCGCGCCTCCCTTCATCGAGAAGAGTGATGAGCGCGCTGAGTCCAACACCACAGCGGCGGACAAGAACGAGCACTCGCTACTGGGGCACAGCGTGAACGCTTGCAGTTGCAGATCGATGAAATGCTGAAAACGAGGTGAAGTGCGATCGAGATGCTGGCTCGCGGTTTGTGACGAGAGCTTCGCAACTTGCGAGGCCGCGGCAAAGTTCGGCACAAAGGCTGAAAGGCTCTTCATCGCGCTCGCTGTGCGCAAGTCCGGGACCTTGACCAGTGCGCGCCGAACGGTTTGACTGAGGGGCTCCAGCTCGCGATAGAACTTGACTGCATCATCCGCGCACTCCGGAAAAACGTTCCGCAAATTATCTTCGAAGGCTTTTTTGTCAGCCGTCAGAGTAACCTGACTTCGATCCGGCAGTCTCACGATATAGGAAGGATCTAGAACTCGAACTTCCGGTGGGTTCACCGGCAGTTCTGAAAAAATGCGATCGTGAATCTCGTTCTTTTGCCACCCGGCATAGAGGCCGGCGCCCGGTTCAAATGTGTAGCCAAACTTTTCAACGTTTGCCGCGCAACCGCCCACCTCTGAAGCACGCTCCAGCACACACACGTTGACGCCGCGAGCACTAAGCAGCGCGGCGGCCGTCAAGCCGCCAATACCACCGCCCACGACGACAACTTCGTACGTCATCGCTTAGACGAAAACTCGCTTGATGAAATTGAGGAGCATGCCGGGTGCATTGTTCTGCAGGGCCTGGCTCTTCTCGATCCACGGTTGGAAGATCAGGATGAGTGCTTGAATGCCATTAAAGACAAAGTGAATTACGTACGAGGGCAGCAGTTTTCCGGTGCGGGCGCGAATTAGTGTCAATGAAACGCTCAGTATTGCAATCACCGCAATCACGCCAGGGTTATTGTAATACTGCGCGACGTGGACGCCTGCAAATAGGACTGAAACGATCACGACGGCCCAGATGACACCAAGTGCTCGGTGTACTGCGGAATATAGAACCCCTCGATAAACCAGTTCTTCGACGAGCGGACCGGTCACAGCTGCCAGCAGGGCAATGAGTATGCGCGCCTGGGGCGAACTCTTGATGATCTGATCCAGTTGCGTTTCCGCGCCGCCGAGAAAATGTGTGATTAGCCAGCCGCAGGCGAGTAAAAAAACAGCAGTGCCGATGGTTTTCCAGGGACCAAAAGTTTTTGGCCAGCTCCAGCCGAGCAACGGCCAAAAAGGACGGCGGCCACGATTCGTGACGACTGCCCAGACAACCAGGAACGTAAGCAGGTGACTGGGCAGCACTCCGAGCACGGAAAGGAAGAGCAGGTTTGGATCGTCCTTCAGAACTGCCGCAGAGCTGTGGGCCACAATCCGGTAGGCCAGATACGGTAGGATCAGGAAAAGCGGAACGAAAAGAAGAAAAGCCACACTGATCGCCCAAACCAGAAATCCCTGAAGCAGGCTCCAGGGCGGATTGTCCGGATTCAAAGTGGAGGACGAATCCTGAGGCGGCTGAGACAGCCGAGCATCAAGTTCAATTAGAGGTTCAGAGGAAACGGATTCATTTGTGGACACGATGAGAAGGAGTGTATTGGAGATGATCGAAAAGGGTCAAACCACGGGAACGAAAGGTAGCGATGAAGTTGTTCGCGATTCGGTCGGGGTCATGAGGTCAGTACCATTAGCGGTAGCGGGGGGGGTGTTATGTTGAATCGAGCCTAAAATCCCGAGAACGCGTTGGTGCGGCCCACCCGCTACCGCGAGGTGGTACTGACCTCATCACGCGGACGTAGCCTTCATTACAGATCTCAAACTGCATACCGAACAAAAAGAAAATTTTTCATATCTCATTGAAAGTGATCATGCTCAATTCCGACCTTCGGCGATAGAACAGTTGAGTCTCAGGGAAGAGGATTTAGGACTCAGGGCACAGGACTCAAGTCCCGATTTAGAATTTCAGATCTTAGATCTCAGATCTCAGATACTCAGATCTCAAAAACGTGAGACCTGAGACCTGAGACCTGAGACTTGAGACTTGAGACCTGAGACCTGAGACCTGAGACTGCTTCTAACCCGTCGGATAGTCAGCGCCGGATTCAAGTGCTCTCACTCTCGGCGCCGCGAGCAGCAGGCCGATAATCGTCTTCGCATCCTGAATCTCTCCGTCAGTAATCATCTCGAGTGCCTGGGAAATCGGAACCCGAACGATTTCAATCAACTCGTCATCTTCGAGGCGCTGTTTTGTTTGGGTCAACTCGGTTGCCAGATAGAGCCACATCTTCTCTTCGAGGAATCCCGGCGACACAAAAAACTCGGATAGCTTTTCCAATCGTCCCGCGACGCAACCCAACTCTTCCTCGAGCTCGCGTGCGGCGCCGCCTTCGGGAGTTTCACCGTCTTCCAAAGTTCCTGCCGGAATTTCCAGTAGGTACCGGACGGCCGGGTGCCTATATTGGCGCACGAGGGCCACCGTGTTGTCGGAGAAGATGGGAATGATCACAGCGCTGCCCGAATGGTGAACAACGTCTCGTTGATAGGTGATATCGCCTTCGCGAATGGTATCGACCGTCACCTGGAATACGTGTCCGCGATAGATCTCGCGACTATCGATGATTTGTGGATTGGTCATCTTAGTGAGACAGACATTCCTGTCTGTCTAGCCTTTTTATTTTCATAACGAGAACTACTGGTTATCTCGAGAGATGGACAGAGTCATTAAACACGGCTTTCACAAAAGTGGCGGCACGGGCGAAGAGAAGCAATCAG
>JANNON010000486.1:0-4160 GCA_031399105.1 Blastocatellia bacterium
CGACTGGAAAGTGAGTGGCTACAACGAAGCGGGGGTCCACGAAAACAATTCACTGTTGCTTCTCATAGTGCGCAAGAAACTCAATATTCCCATCCGCGCCATGTATCGGTGATTCGATAACGCCCTTCAGTTTCAAGCCCAGCTCAAGTGCCGCTCGATGGACCTCTTCAATCACACGCGCATGCTTCATCGGATCGCGCACGATACCACCGCTGCCAACCTCTCCTTTGCCCACTTCAAACTGTGGTTTGATTAGCGTGATCAACTGGCCGGCTTCCGACAACAGCGGCACTATCGCCGGCAGAACTTTGGTGGCGGAAATGAACGACACGTCCATTACAATCAGATCAAAACGGCGTTCAAAATCGGTTGGCTGCAGATAACGCGCGTTCACGCCTTCAAGCACTTCCACTTGCGCGTGGTTTCGCAACCGCCAATCAATCTGATTGTGCCCGACGTCGATCGCGACGACGCGACTGGCCCCGTGCTGTAACAGGCAGTCGGTAAATCCTCCCGTCGAAGCGCCCACGTCGAGACACTCGCATCCGGTCACGTCGATGGAAAACTCGCGTAACGCAGCTTCTAACTTCACTCCGCCTCGCCCCACGTAGCGGAAGCTGGGATCGTCGCTCCCCTTAATGCGGATTTCGATATTTGAAAGAAATACTTCGGAGGGTTTATCGACGCGCTGCTCGGCTGCTAACACCACACCCGCCATCACCAACGCCTGTGCGCGAGTGCGTGACTCGGCCAGCCCGCGTTCCACCAGTAATTTATCTATTCGCTCGCGCTTCATTCGGGAGTTGAAGCTTTGCCGCTCCAGGGTTTGGCAGGCGAGCAGGGGCGTGAAAATCTCAGGCCTGTCGTCGCGAGCCGTGGATGACCGCGCGAGGCGTATCAGTTAAACCGACTTCCGCGGCGCAATCGTCGCAGAGCCACACCAGGATATGTTGCGCGTCGGCCCAGAAGAAAGAAGCAACTTTTTTTGCCATCTGCATCGCGGCATTGACCGGCAATCGCTGCAAAGCTTGCACGTAGAATACGCCATTGTAGTACTCCCCTTCCACACCCTGGTCCTGGTGAATACACTCCCGCTCGCGATACTGCTGTTTCTTCATGATGACACCAATCCTCACGCGACGCGCGCGAATCTGATTTTAAGAATTGTCGGGGTATCGAATGTGAGATTCCTGGGGCGCAGCGAAAAGCCGACTAAAAACTTCCTCCCACGCGTGATCGCCGCTCAGCCGAGATGATGCCATCGCTTCCATCATCCGTCAACGAAACCATTTCTAGTATTTTGATTGCAATAAGCTAGTCTGTGGGCAGTAGTCCGTTGTCAGTAGTCCGTAGTCAGCTGTCAGTTGTCCGTTGTCAGTAGTCCGCTGTGCTTAAGGTGAGCCTTCGATAAGACGACAACGGACTACTGACAACTGACAAATGACTGAATTAAGGCCTTCGTCCTTCAAAAATCTCTCTTATACGGAACAGTTCATCAGCTGAGCCATCACCGCTTCGCGCCTGTCCTCGCCGCTGTCGACGCCCCTCGCGTCTCGCCTCACGCCGTTGCTCACGACGTTCCTCACTCAATTGTTCACGGCGTTCCTGCACCCGCCGCCTTCGAGTTTCCTGCCAGTCTCGGTATGTGTCATCGCCGCCTTCGCGGCGAACAGGGCTTTGCGAGCGGGAGTCGCTGGTGGTTGCGCGGGGAACAGCGCTATCGCGTGTGGCGCTTTCAGTCGGACGCTCTTTCACGACGGACGCGGTCTCTTCGGAATCAGTCTTCGGAGCGTCGGTTTTCGTCGTTTCCGTCTCGGTAATTTCCGCATCAGGAGAAGTGGTTCCTTCCGGCACCTGCAGTTGCTCTGGCTGTTCTGACTTCTCAACGACGGGCTGCTCAGCTTGAGCAACCGGCGCAGCCTCCTGGCGCGAATAGATGAGAGCAGCGCCCCCGGCTCCGACCAGACCGGCAAGCACGAGGGCTGTGAGAAACAACCAACCACGCTTTCGCGACTGGTGCTTACGAACTTCGGCCAGCGGCACCACCGGCTGGGCCGACTCAAGTGTTGCCTCTTCCACAAATTGCGGCTGCGAAAGTAGGCCTTCGCGCACAGTGTTCTCGTCCATTCTTGCTTCTTCGTGCGTCATTAATTGTCCTTTAGCGAGCTCAGTCGGGTACGAAAACAAGTGCAAGCACGGGGCCACACGAGAAAACCGACCAAAGTTGCTGTAAATTGGCTCCAGACGCTGTTCCTCCGGGCCTTAATGGTGTTCAGAGGAAACGATTTAGTGCATTAAAGGAAAGCGCCCGCCGTTCGAGTGAACGACAGGCGCGGCATGACTGGAAACAAGCGCGGAGTACTGAATCAAGTACTGAGTGCTGAGTGCTGAGTTCCGCTACTATTCCCAGTCACTGTTAATTCTAAAATTCGCGTTTTAGCCGGAGTTGGTACTCAGTACTCAGCACTTATCATTACCGTCTAAGACTTTGCAGATTCGCCCGCCGGTCATCAAGCACTTCTAAGCTCTCCTTGACTCGCGTGTAGATGCCGTCCGCGTCGAGACCATATTTTGCGAGCAGCAATTTGGGGTCACCGTGTGTGACCAGGCGATCCGGGATGCCCATCCGCACTACTCGAAGTTTGTCCTGCAATCCGTTCTCTTCGAGAAATTCCATGACCGCTGAACCAAATCCGCCGGCGAGATATGCTTCCTCAACGGTGACGATCAGTCGTTTCGTCTGTGCCAGCGCCAAGAGCACCTGCGAATCAAGCGGCTTCACAAACCGTGCATTTACGACCGTCGATTCGATCTTGTCTTTTGCCAGATGCTCAGCCGCCGCCAGCGCGGGATGAACCATCGAGCCATAGGCAAAGATCGCGACTTCCCCGCCGTCTCGAAGCAACTCGGCCTTGCCAATTTCGATGAGCTCCGGCTTGCGCTTGATATCGGCGCCGACACCATTTCCGCGTGGATAACGCATCGCCACCGGCCCCTGGTGCTCCAACATCGTGAACATCATGTCGCGCATCTCGCCTTCGTCCTTCGGCGCCATGACCACGATGTTAGGGACGGAACGCAGGTAAGCGATATCCAAAAGGCCGTGATGTGTTGGTCCGTCGCCGCCGGCAATACCACCACGATCGAGGCAGAACTTCACATTGAGATCCTGAATACAAACGTCATGGACCAACTGATCAAATCCGCGTTGCAGAAAGGTCGAGTAGATTGCACAGACAGGCTTGAGTCCTTCGCAGGACATGCCGGCGGCAAAGGTGACGCAATGCTGTTCGGCAATACCAACGTCAAACGAGCGTTCCGGAAATTTCTCGAGCGCGGTGCAAATACCGGTGCCATCAGGCATGGCGGCCGTCAACGCCACCACTTTCGGATCCGTTTCCATTAACTCGCACAACGTATCACCAAAGACTTTCGTAAAAGTTGGCGCAGACGCAGGCGACTTGATCGCTTCGCCAGTCTCCAAATCAAAAGGTCCGGTAGCGTGCCAACGGTAGTAATCCTTCTCGGCCCGAGGATGGCCTTTACCTTTCGTGGTCAATGCATGAACGATTACCGGGCCATCTTTGATCTGCTGTGCTTCCCTGAGTGCCGCAACCAACGCCCGGGTGTTGTGTCCATCAACGTAGCCGATGTACTTGAACCCGAGCTCACTGACAAGCGCGCCCGGTAACACCGCCGCGGCGATTGCGTCTTTGACGGTCTTTGCCGCGTGGTGAAGTTTTTCGCCCACCGACGGAATTGCAAGTAACGTCTCCTCTACTTCATCTTTAAAGCGGTGATAGTTGTGCGCGCTACGAATTCGATTCAGGTAGCCGGTTAAAGCGCCGACCGCGGGAGCAATCGACATCTCGTTGTCGTTCAATACGACAATCAAGCGACTCTTCAAATGCCCTGCTTGATTGATCGCTTCCATCGCCATGCCACCAGCCAGTGACGCATCGCCAATAAGCGCGACTACGTGGTGATCCTCACCTTTCTTGTCACGAGCGATCGCCATTCCCAGCGCTGCCGAAAGCGATGTCGAAGCATGGCCTGCACCAAAGGTGTCAAACTCTGATTCATCTCGCTTCAGAAAGCCGCTCAGCCCGCCATACTGTTTGATAGTCGGCAATTGTTCGCGCCGACCGGTCAGAATCTTG
>JANNON010000500.1:0-3307 GCA_031399105.1 Blastocatellia bacterium
GGCAGGTTCTGGGCTGACTCCCATGCCTAGACTTTGGGTCGCATGAACAAACCCGTTCCAAACTTTAAGCAAAGAGCAAACTCGTATTCTAACTATGAGCGAATCGGAGTTTCTGCCATTCAATTTTGGTGGTATTGCCGAACCGAAGTATGCCGATTTTGACGGTGCGCGAATATTAGTGTGGCCAATCCCGTATGAAGGCACAGTTAGTTATGGCCGGGGCACTGCGGAAGGTCCTCGAGCTATCATAAGTGCCTCGCGGCATATGGAGTTGTATGACGAGGAGATCAGCGGCTCTGTATATCGGTTGGGCATACATACTCTGCCCGAATTGAACCCCCTGAACGAACCTAGCGCGATGATGGAGGAGATCGAACGCCGAGCGGAGAAACTGCTGGATACCGGAAAATTTCTAGTGACTCTCGGTGGCGAACACTCGATCTCTGCACCTATTGTTAGAGCGCTTGTCCGCCGAACGGAAAATCTCTCCGTCCTCCAATTAGACGCACACACTGATCTGAGGGAAACGTATGACGGCACGCCTCACTCGCATGCGGCGGTAATGGCGCGCGTGATAGAAGTCTGTCCGGCTGTGCAAGTCGGTATCCGATCCATTTCCGAAGCCGAAGCCAAGCGTTTGCCCGAAACTTCCACGACGATTTTTTGGGCCAAAGATATTGTCGGCCGCACGGACTGGTATCAGAAGGCTGTCTCTCATTTGACAGATAACGTCTATCTCACAATCGATATCGATGGGCTTGATCCGAGTCTGGTTCCAAGTACAGGGGCACCCGAACCCGGTGGTCTTGGCTGGTATGACGTGCTTGGCATAGTCCACGCTACCGCTAGCGCGCGCAATATTATTGGCATGGATTTGACGGAACTTGCGCCAGTTGCCTGCAACAGTGCACCAGACTTTTTAGCGGCGAAGCTTGTATACAAATCCCTGAGTTACATTTTTCAAAATCAACTAAATCCATGAAGTTAAGATTCTTATTGACTTGGGGATCGTGGAGCCCGATCGGTGCCCGCCAAATTCCTAAATGATAAAACGGTGACTAGGAGCCTGTCGGCTTAAGAGTTTATCGACGGTGTCAGGCAACTATTCTTTGGAGTTCTCGGCCAGTGAACATTTGGCCGAGCTTCCGGCAATAAGTTGCTAGCCGAAGCCGCACTTCTTATTCCTCTTCTGTTTCGAAGATTGTTTCCTTCGCCCTACCTCAGACCGACTGGTACCTACGCCGGCATCCGCAAGGACGACACGCCCCCGAAGCGCGTCGCCTAGAAGGACACCAGTGAAAAGTCGCATTGAATGCTTTTGTTGGCTTAGATATCGCTACAGTTAACTATGACGATCTCCCTGGCGGAGAGAATAGATCTTATCGCACGTTTACGCGCCGCCAAAGAAAATACTCGGCGCGACGAAATTTAAGTTGTTTGAGTTGCGCAGACGCGTCGCTGAAGAATTCCTGGAATGCGCAGGGATGATAATCTGCGGTCCACAAAAGCCGTATTGTCAGCCGGATGCGACTATGGACCATCATCCTCCCCCACTTAGGACCAGAGGGTCATTCTTTCTCTCATATCCAGTCGCTTTGAGATTCGAATGTCGTTCGGGTTTCAAGCGGATCCTTTTCATTTGGAGAGTCATCCGATAACAGAAGATTATGTCCTCCCCAAACCAGCGCCTCACTCGGCGCTCCCGGACATAATCTCTGTTATCGAGACGCCTCGCGTTTATCGAGCCCCCTTGCGCCCGCTTCGCTCGCCCGCTCGGCGCAACCTCACAGCGCTCACTTCGCTACGCCCCCACTGGGGGCTGGCGCGCTTTGTCAAAAGCTAGCGGCAACTTGGTCGGTATTGCTCGTGGACCAGAACGAATAGCCACAAGTTGGCCTTCCTGAGTGTCATTATTGGATTCCACACTCAAGTAGCCTTCGCTGCGGCGGCCGTCAAGGGTCTGCGCTACGCTCCGATAAACTCCGCGAACGTGAAAGCGGTTCGCTTCGCCCTTGACTGCCTTCCTCGCTACGGCTGGGAGGTATATAGGAGCTGCATTAGCAGCTCATGAACCAAGGGTTCCTAAGTCTGATACTTTTACTCACGATTAATATGTCAACAAGGCAGAACGACGAGGCTTTTTCACCGCTGGTCATTGGGGAGGCGGCGTCGGTGGTCTCGGCGACAACGGAAGGGCCTCCAGGTAATTGAAACGCGTAGCCCATTTTTCGCTGTAGCCCATGGGAATGAGCACTGCGGATCGACGCTTCGATCGTTGCGAAACAACTGCAGCGGCTGTTTGTCGCAGATCAGATATCGCCACCGTTCCGCCTAGCAGGTTAAGGGAAGCTCTTTTCAGAATCGTCTTCACGTAGGTTTCCGAGACCGGCTTGTTATGCCGCGCACTCGATACGGTGGCGATCAAGTACTCACAATGCCGAGCTTTACCAAGAGTGTTACGGTTTTTGTAATATCGTTCGAGTAGCGGAACAAGCCATGGCAACGTCACTGGGAAAAACTTGATTTTCTTAGCTCGGTTAGATGAGCGCTTTCCTCGAGTGGGCTTTGTTGAAGGCAGTACCAGATATTGATAATTTTCCGCGTCACCAGGTGTGCTATTGCTAAATCTGTCATTTAGTAAGGATGGAATTCTCAAATTGCGCAATTGGTTCAGGGTAAGAAGATGAAAGATTACCAGGTACAAAATTAGCGCTTCTCCGGGTTCAGCATTGACTGCCACCAGGTATTCGCAAAATTTTTGAAGCACGCTGTCATCGTAACGTCTAATTGATTTGGCAACCTCAACAGTCTTACCACGCCCGTTATTGAGGTTGAAGGTTATTGCCTTACTTGTCCCTTTTATACTCTGAACTGGATTGCTCGCTACGAGCCCTTGAAGATATGCCCAATCAAAGAAAACTCTAAGTCGAGAGATAATGACTACAGTAGAGCCACGAGAGAGTCGTCTCACCGGCGTGTAGCAGCCAGTTGCTCCACAGTTGATGCATTGTGGTCCGTTTTCGTATGACTCAAAAGGTAGGCACTTACCGCAACTCCCGCACTCATGTTTCCAAAACAATGTGTCTCGATAATTCGAAAACACTATCGCGTTAATTTCAGTCAGCGCGTTAATGCCGTGACTTACGGCCCAATTTAGCATTGCACTCACAGACCTAATCGTGTCGAGCAGGCTTGCAGGCGTGTTTGAAAGAAGCTCAAGTGATTCAATAGGGAGTTCTAGGTGAGAGTTTGGCATCCCCCTTTGCGTCCACCCCTGAAAGCTAGACACATGGTCACGAAAGACCTC
>JANNON010000549.1:0-7061 GCA_031399105.1 Blastocatellia bacterium
GGGATCCAGAATAATCGTATGCAGACACATGCCTCCGGCGCCCGGTTGCCATTGAGCTCCGGTGCCATGGCCGCGCAGTCCGGGAAGTTCGGCCCACGTCTGACCACCGTTGGTTGACTTGAACAATGCTGCATCTTCAACGCCGGCATAGACCGTGTCTGGATCGTCGAGCGAAGGTTCAAGATGCCAGACTCTCTTGAACACCCAGGGCTTTGCCGTACCGTCGTACCACTGATGCGTCGTGAGCGGTTTGCCCGTTTCAGGCGAATCATCGTAGACAAACTTATTGCTTTCGCCGATGGGCATGCCATCCGGTGTTGTCGTCGGCTCCCCGGCAGGCGTACCGGGTTGGAACCACGTCTTGCCGCCATCATCTGAGCGTTGAATGACCTGGCCGAACCAACCGCTGGTTTGCGAAGCGTAGAGGCGGTTCGGATCCGCAGGCGAACCTTTCAGGTGATAGATCTCCCAACCGGCGAAAAGAGGTTCACTCACGTCCCATTTTTCACGCTTTCCATCTGAGGTAAGAATGAACGCGCCCTTGCGCGTGCCTACGAGTACTCGAACATTGCTCATCTGTTGCTCCTTCTTGTTGTTCGGGGTGCCTTATTGTCCGACATGCTTCATCAGCTTGTCGTCGACGCTGAACGCGCTCAACTGCATTCAGAAATCCAGTCGCAAACGTGTCTCTAATCATAAGTCGAACGGCGATCCCAAAGATCGACAGCCGGCAGTACCGTAACGCGGTAGCGTCGGGTCAGCCATCGTCACACTCGTCGTTGCCTGTAACCCAGCGATGACCCGACGCTACCGCGTGACGGTACTGACTCTTACTCTGATTCTGATCGGCGGAATCTGTGTAAATCTGTGGCTACGACTCACTGCCCGGTTAACTTCTTCAACGCTTCCTTCGCGCTTTCCATCGTTGGATCGATCTGCAGTGCTTTCTGATAACTCTCAATCGCCTTTTCCTTGTCACCGCGCAGTATGTACGCCTCGCCGAGGCTGTCGTACACATTTGCCGATTGTGGATACGCTTCAACATTAAGCTTCAACACCTCAATCGCCTCGTTTACTTGTTTCCTCCTTAAGAGGCGGTAGCCAAGTGCGTTAATCTCGGATTCAGCGACATAGATATCCGGGTCCGCGACACTCTTGAGGCGGCGGAACTCCGCAATCATGGCTTCGACGCCTTTTTCGCTAAGCGTCTTTGATAAGACATCCGTTAACGACCTGGCTTTGACGTCGACGATCTCGACGACAAAGATCAACGTCGCCTCAGGAGGGATTACGTTGCCGGCGCCTTTGGTGCCGTAAGCGATCTTTGCGGGAATCACCAGGATTGCCTGATCGCCTATGCGCAGTTTCGCAACCCCTTCGTCCCATCCCTTAATCACTTGTCCGACACCGAGTTTGAATGCGAATGGCCCACTGCGGTCACGCGAACTGTCAAACTTCACACCGTTGGTCAACGTGCCCGTGTAGTGAATGACGACCGTTTCACCAGTTTTAGGTTGCCGGCCCGTTCCCTTTTTTGTGATCAGATACGTTAACCCGGAAGGAGTGGTGGCAGCCGCCGGCGCGACTTTCGCCGTTCGGCTTCTAGTTCGCCGTTTGGGTTGCGCGTCTGCTTCGATAACGTAGCTGGATAGCAGACAGAGAGAGAACAAGGCAACGACTAGTTTCCTGTTTTTCATGGGGACAAGCTCCGCAGAATTGATTTTTCGACTGCGGACAAATCTACCACATCCGCAGATGCGCCGAGGACGCTGGTTATTCAGAGTCTTGAAGCGGCGCCCTCCGAGTTTCAATTGCTTGAATCCATTGCGCAAAAAGGTGAAAACTTGCTGTAACGCTCAAGCCCTCTCATTCTCCCCAACCTTCAGGTTGGGGTGCACGGGACCGGAGCGATTCTGAAACCATTTTAATGGTTTCTCTCGGACCGCCACTCCAACCCGAATTTCTTAACTAACGTTTCATACTCTTCTGCATAGGTGCGTTTTCGATGATGTTCCTCCTGGTTCGCAATGTATCCCGCAACTCGAGCAACATCAGAGTGCGACACTGAAAAGGCTCCGTATCCCAAGCCCCACGCAAAGCGGCCTTTTATTAATTTGTTCTGATTGATCCAGTGCGACGAACCTCCCTTAAAGAGGTGAATAACGTCTTCAATTGAATAACGTGTCGGCAGGGTCAATTAGTGCGTGAGTGTGCTCGGCATTGAAGTAATTGATCTTCATGTAGATTCCCTTCTGCAGAGAATAATCGGCGAGAAACCTTGAAGCCTTCGCCGCCGCTCGCTTGTCGAGCATTGGTTCGCGATTGAGCGTCTCCCAAATCAGATGTATCCAGAGGCGTGAGTAAGAGTGAGTAGACATGTGAGGTCTCCTTTTTGTGAGGTTCAGTTTCAAAACCATTAAAATGGTTGAAGCAGTATAACGCCACCTGCTACCCCAACCTGAAGGTTGGGGTGAATGAGAGGAGGGAGGGCTACTGCAAGTTTTTCACGAACGCCGCGTAAGAGTCATGAGGTCAGTGCCACCTCGGCGGTAGCGGGTGGGGGATCGGCAACCACTCAAACCGACGTGTTATGAGGTCCATCTCTGAACCGACATTGCTGTGGTCTGATCACACGATGGTTGAGTGCTGGGCGATCCCCCACCCGCGACCGCGCGGTGGTACTGACCTCATAACCTGGCTATCAAAATTACATCGCGGCCAAATTCATGCCAAACGCAAACTTCCACGCCTCGCCGTCCTTAGCAAAAATTGACACGCCCCAGATATCCGTCCCTCCGATCTCCTGACCGCCGCAAGTGCCTTCAGCCGTGCCCTTGCGCGTCAGCATCTCGACCGTGGGTGAGAGAGCCGTGGCAAAGCCATCAGTGACGCTGACACTTCGGATCTCGCAACCGTTCCCGGTCCAGTCCTTCATTGCATCGGCCCTGTTTGCGAGATAGGTGCCGAATATGTTCACAAATGAAACGTCCTTTGCCATCAGATCGTCGAGCTTCTTGGCGTCGTGTTCCTTCCATGCTTCCCATAACGCGAGTTCGATCTTGACGAGCGCGTCGGTGTTGGCATCGGGCGTGGCCCTGGCTGGAGTAGCGGCCGGAGTAGCGGTGTTAGCAGCCGTGTTTGAATTAGCCGCAGTCTTGTCATCCTGCTTCGCACTCTGGTTTTTGGGCGAAGCCGCGGGCTTTGTGGCCGAAGCTGCGGGTGCGGCCTTTGCCATATTCGTCGGATCGACGATCAAATTCTCGCCGTGGAAGACCGCCTGCCATTTGTCGCCGCTACGGACCCAGACGCTAGCCGAACGGATCGGGCTCGGAACCTTCATCGGCTTGCCGTCGAGGCCGTTGCACGTGCCGTCCCAGGTGGCCTTATAGCTGAGGGCATACGTGTCGGCGTCGATCATCGACAGCGCGGGCTCGGTCAGGTCCATTGACTTGATGTCACACTTGACGCCGGCGATCATCTTGACCGTTGTGGCCTTGTCCATCCGCTGGCCGCCGCCGAGAATGACGAACTTGTCGCTCAGCATTCCCTCAAAGAACTTTGCATCACCCTTCGAATAAGCCTCATTGGCCTGTTTCTCGAGGGCCATCAACGCGCCAATGGTTGGTGCCGCGGTTGGTGCAGCCGCAACCGGTCTGGTCATACTTGTGTTGGCATTATTTGCTCCGGTGTTACCGGCCGGCGCGCCGCACGCCGCAAAGAACGTCGCCGCCGCAGCTAATAGAATAAGCAGAGTGACCTTTTTCATAAGAATTCTCCTAAGGGGCTAAGGGGTAAGCAGGTCGGTTTTGTCACAAGAAGTCCGGGCGCATTATTCGATTTTAAAAGGTGAGTGTGCAACCCGGTGAGTGTCCTGGTAAGTGTGCAACCCGGTGAATTCGTTTTGGCTCCAGAGGAGCGAAATGTTTATAGCTCGAGATAGCTTGGCAAAACTTCATCGCTCCTTGCGGAGAGAAATGTTTGTAGCTCTCTCTAGAGCCTTGCACAAAGTGTTTGAGGGGTCCCTTCCGCGCCGTTGGCAGTTCCCTTATTGCGACAGTTAGCAGAGAAAAGCGCCGACAAGTCGGCGCACTCCAAAGGCTCCGCACGGGAATCCGGGGGCTTACCGCAAACAAGGCGGCAAAGCCGCGTTCGAATATCTTACGGTGACGACAAGCTGATGAAGCATGTCGGACACACCTACTGCTTCAGAAAGGCCTTTGCTTCTTCGATCTCTGGCCGCGTGCTGTCGGCATCTCGGGTTAGGACCAACAGCTTCTCGTAATAACTTCTAGCGGTCTTTTGTTCGCCGGCAGTTCGTGCGGCTCGGGCAGCGCCATAGATCCCGTTGAACCGATTAGGAGCAGTACGAAGCGACGCTTCAAATTCCTGCAACGCCGCCGCGCCTTGTTTCAACTCGAGCAGCAGTTCGCCTAATTGTTCCCGAGCGGGTAGCACTGCTCCCGGAGTAACCGGATGCTTGTCGGTTGCGTCATCCATATCTGCGGCCGCACGCATCGACTTTAATGCTTCTTCCGATTTGCCTTCAGCGAATGCGAGCCACGCCGCCGCCATCATTCGTTGTATCTCGACTTGCCTGGCCCAATCGTAGTCTCCTTTGACTTCAACCAGCGCCTTTTGAATAGCAGCTAATTTTTCAAGCTCTTGTCGTGCAGCGGTCGTGTCACCCGAACGCGCCGCGCCGACGGCACGTGCAAGATGAATGTGAGATTCCGCCCAACGAAATCGTTCCCACGGAAAACCGCCTAACACATTCGCCGGCAAAGCCAGTTTCGCCGCTTCGTCCCACCTGCGCCGTTCAAGGGCATAGCGGGCGGGAATAGCAGTCGCCGAATACGCCACCTTAAAACTCTGCGGTTCCACCTTCGGAATCTTGTTCAACTCGTCCAGCACGCCCCACGCGTGTTTGTCTTGTGCACCTTGTAAGTACGCGTAAGCAAGATAATCCATGGCGTGCAGTTGCTCGTCCCATGCTCCCGACATCTTGTTTCGTTTCGCGAACTCTTTTGCCGCCGCCTCCGCGCCCAGGTTCGACTTTATCCCTTCCGACCATAAGCCAAGCCGCGTGAAAATGTGCGACGGCATATGTCGCGCATGGGCTGACGACGGCGCGATCTGCGCATAACTGCGCGCCGCCGGCAAAGCGTATTGCGCCAGCGCCGGGTAATCGTAACTGTGAATCAAGTAATGCGAGACTCCCGGATGTTTCGGCTCAGCAGCAAGTACGCCATTCAGAATTTCAGCCGCGGCCTTCTCTCTCGCGTAAATCTTGTCGTGCGACATCATGCCGGTAGCGATCAGCGTCAGTGCATAGAAGACGCGCGCCTCGCTGTCATTCGCATAACGCCGGCGCAGCTGGTCCATCGCTTCGCTGTATGCGAAGGCACGAGTCTTATGATCGACTTTGTCGGCATCCTTGTAGAAGACAGCAACAGCCGCAATGTAGTCTCGCTCCCGCTCAGTGGGCGCTGCGATGGTTTTCGCTTTTGCTACGGCAGCAATTCCCTTCTGTAACTCGGCCGCAGTTGGAGGCGCCCAAAGCGGATGATAGTTGCTGAGTGCAACTCCCCAATACGCCATCGCACATTGCGGGTCAGCGGCGGCAACCGCATTGAACGCCATCTCCGCTTCTTCGTATTCGAATGAATGCAGCCACGCGACAGCGCGATTGAATTCTGCCTGCGGCTTGCATGAAACAACGAAGTTAACTGTTCCCAACTGTTCGGAACGATCGTGTTGATGAGTGTGCGGCTCCTGAGCACTGACGGTGAAGGAGCAACACGCGGCCAGAATCGATAAGTAGATGATCGCTATGGGTCTCACCGGCTCTCCTATTTGTCGGGGGGATAAGGTCGATGGGATCGAACGAAGGCTGGGTTGGGTTTTATGCTAGTTGGAGGCTGTGTGTCAACACGCCGATGGAGAAAGCGGGTATAGCAAATGAAACTTGACAACATGCGCTGGAAGTAGGAGGTTGAGGTGTCAAACAACAACGGACAACCTGACGTGGGAGATTGAAATTTTCTCATGCCCAGACAGTGCAAATGAATAGGCTGGGCGCACTACGGTGAGCAGAGATTCCGTACGATACATTCGCGGGTAATTGACCTTGGCAGATTTTATTGATGGTGATTGAAAGACGGATCTTCATAATTGCCGGGCCAAACGGAGCTTCAGGCATAACCCCACGACTGATATCAGCGGGAGATAATTCATGAAGAGGCCAACAGCAAAATCGAATGACAGTGGTCCCGAATCTGCGCTAAAGGCTTTGCGCCGT
The DNA here is from genome assembly GCA_031399105.1 of Blastocatellia bacterium. Lineage (GTDB taxonomy): Bacteria > Acidobacteriota > Blastocatellia > Pyrinomonadales > Pyrinomonadaceae > PSRF01. Next base: position 6,299 of record JANNON010000549.1, read on the forward strand.
GCTGCGAAGCGGGCCCGGGAGCTTGGCGTTAGAACCGGTACGCCGGTCTACGTCATACGAGATCATCAGATTGTTGATCTGACCGAGAAAGAACCAACGAATGGGGGAAAGACACTCCGTCACCGAGTGTCGCGCTAAAAGCCAATCCGCGAAGTTTCACCCTTCGGCAACATGACCCAACGAATTGCGGAAGTCGGCGATCTTTTGCCTAAGATTCCTAAGAGGGAAGCGAACACTGCGACAGCGGATGACCTGAGAGTTGCGTGATGCGCTTTCCCCCACCGGCTCCCGAGACTGCGTGTCAACTAACGCGCTGAGTACCAGGAAGACTGATAGCAGTCTCACTGTCAGGAAGGTGGACCCTGTCCCCGCCTGAGTTTCGGCGCAATGCAAGATCGGTGGAATCTTTAATCTGCCAACCGACCTTGAAACTAAGGCAAGTTGAAGCAAGGAAAGGGTCCACCTTCCTGACAGTGAGACTACGTATCTTGATTTGTCTCATTAGATCTTGAATTTTCGCACAGTCTCTACCGCGCAGTGGTACTGACCTCATTACCTTGGCTTGAAATTGATTGTTATGCGCTTCGGGTTCTGTTAAAAATTCTGAGCAAGCAGAAAAGTCATTTCATTGTGCAAGGTTAAAGTAACCTTCATGAGCAAGTAGCGGACGCAGTAGTTTGTATCGCTCTCGCCGGCTCCTCGGTGCTAACAGCTTCCGGTTAATCTGGGTACTGGACCTCATAGCAGCGGAGGACCGCAGTCG
>JANNON010000561.1:0-8204 GCA_031399105.1 Blastocatellia bacterium
CTGATTGCTTTGCGCCTGTCCAAGGCTTCGCCCGCAGATTTACCAGTTGTGCAAAAGCCGTTCTTCGATGGATTTAGTAGTTCCAAAGCAGAATTTCCTCGTCCGAAATTTTTTTTGAATAATTCAAAGACTGCCGGGATACGTTAGGTGAGAGATGAACGATGGATGATCACGAGGCGATTCAAAGATGCAGAGCCGGAGACAATGAGGCGTTTCGTCACATCGTCGAGCGGTACCAAGCCGAGGCCATTGGTCATGCCACAGCCATTCTCGGTAACCACGAGGATGCGCTGGACGCCGTTCAAGAGGCATTCATCGATGCTTTTCAGGCGCTTGGTCAACTCGATCTTAGCCGGCGCTTTTACCCATGGTTTTATGTGATCCTTCGAAATCGTTGTTACAAGCTGGCCCACGGTCGTAAGAAAAGAGAGATGGGCAGTTCGGATGAGATGGAAATATTAGCGCCGGCAGCAAACGTTCGACCGGAGGAGTCGATGCTATTAGAACAGGCCATGCTTGAGTTGCCCACTGAGGATCGGGAGTTAATTACGTTACGGCATCTGGACGGACTCTCATATCAAGAATTGGCTGAAAGGCTGGAAGTTCCTCAGGGAACCATAATGAGCCGGCTCTACCATGCGCGAAAGAAGTTGCGCGAAAGACTGGCACGGCTTTCGTTTACGGGATTGAAGGATGAACTATGAGTGATTTGAATTGCGAAAGCGTATCGATGGCAGCAATGGTGATCGCAGATGGCCATCAACCGGAGTTGTCGTCTGAAGAGATTGAAACTCATTTAGCGAGTTGCGCCGAGTGTCGTCGGGAGGTTGGACAATTGCAGGAACTCTCGAGCCTGCTTGAACCCCAAAAACGGCGGCTGCGGACTGAGAATCTTTGGGAGAGGATTGAACACAGATTGCCTCATCGTCCGCGTTCGAATGCCTCCCCGGTTTTACCATCGTTGATATTTCTGAGTGCACTACTGCTGGGCTACCGTCTGCTCGAGTTGATACCAGACCGCGACCCCAGCTTTGTATTCAAAGTTGTCCCTGTGCTCCTGGTGATTGCTGCTTTCACTTATCTCAGGGAGAACCCATTCAAAATCAATTGCGAACTCCGACTCGAAGGAGAGATATGAAATGAGTGAGAGTAAACAGGAAACTCAGGCTTCCGTTGTACTGGGCCAGAAGTACGCTTATGCGACCATCTCGCTAATTTTGGGTCTTGCTTGTTTCATAAATCTGGCTGGGATGGAGAAAGCGTTATTGGCGGTGATCTTCGGCTGGCTGGCACTCAAGGCGACACCTGCTCCTGTGCTCAAGGCGCGGCGACTGTGGGCCAGGATTGGCGTTGTTCTGGGAACTCTAGTGCTGATAGTGATCCCCACCATAATTATTCTCAACCTCGACCGTCTGCGGGTGATAGTTGAGGCCTTGATGAAACTCTGAGTAAATGCCTTAAACAAAAACGGAAAATCCGGAGGTGAAAATGATGAAGACAAACTGGTCGTTAATTCTCGTGACGATGATGACGTTAACGGGTGTCAGCATTTCAAGCGCTCAAACTTCGCCAAAGAATATCTCGCGAGGCGCTGTTAGCGCGGATTCAAGTTTCGTCGCGGAGCCAATCACTCTGGAAACACCAACGGCAACGTTGTACGGCACTTTGGAACTCCCGCACTCACGATCACAGGTCCCAGTCGTTTTGATCATAGCCGGTTCAGGGCCGACCGACCGTGACGGAAATTCGCCGCTGCTGCCTGGCGCTAATAACAGCCTCAAACTGCTGGCGGAAGCCCTGGCGGCACGCGGCATTGCTTCGGTGCGTTTCGACAAACGTGGTGTAGGCGAGACCGGGAAGGTGATGCAGTTGGCTGCGGCAAAAACAAAGATTGTTCTGCGAGAGGAAGACCTTAGTTTCGAGAACTATATTGATGATGCCGTCCGGTGGGCTAAACAACTGCGCGCGGATCGACGGTTCTCAAGATTAATAGTGCTCGGTCACAGTGAGGGCTCCTTGATCGGCATGGTTGCCGCTCAGCGAATGGGTGCAGATGCATTCGTGTCCCTTGCAGGGGCAGGCCGTCCGATTCAACAAATCATCCTGGAGCAAGTCAAACCGCAACTCTCACCCGACCTGCTTAAAAAGACCGGAGAGATTCTTGAGCAACTCGCCGCGGGTAAAAGCGTTGCCTCAGTTCCAACCGAACTGAACATGCTGTTTCGTCCAAGCATCCAGCCATACATGATCTCCTGGCTTCGATATGATCCAGCTAAGGAGCTCGCCAAGTTGCAGATCCCTATCCTGATTGTGCAAGGCACGACAGATTTGCAAGTGCGTCCGGAAGACGGCCAAAACCTTGCCGGAGGCAATTTAGCGGCGAAGCTGTTATTGATTGATGGAATGAATCACGTGTTAAAGACAGTAGCCAACGATCGCGACAAGCAAGTGTCATCCTACAGTGATTCAACGCTGCCGCTTGCTCCTGAACTCGTCACCGCAATTAGTAGTTTTGTAAGCACGAACCGGGCAAGTCGGCATGCCGGACTAACTAACACTTCGGGTTTGAACTGAAACCCTGCTCAAGACGACCAATCTGAATAGGCACGGTCCGCGCTCGGAGACTGCCGTAGTCAACCTCTCAATTCGTTATGTCCATAATTGATGTGATTTGGAATGAGAAAATGCAAAAGCTCGACGTAACCAAAACTGAAGCTGCGTGGTCCTCGCTGGCGGGAAAGGTCTATGTTCCGCATTCCGAAGAAGAGTACGGGCAGCTCGTAGCGCTCCTCGACTCGTTCATCGACGAAGTGGGCGAAGACGAATCTCATCCGCTCGCGTCGCTCATGGAAATCGTAGGCGTGCTGATTGAGAAGTACGAGGATGAGCAAGTTCCTGAGTTGTCGGATGCTTTACGCGCCGACGCCATGAGTAACAACTATGCACAAGCAGCCGAACGTGCTCGCCAATTCTTCGTTTCCCTCTCTGTCGAATCTGACGCTCTGAACGCGAAGATTAACGAATACTCAGACAGATTGGTAAGAATCACTAAGCGGGGCAATCCGGTTGAGTTTGAGGCGATCATCAACGGCAGTGCCAGCGATCTGGAGTTATACGTTCAGCGGATTGAAGCCTTGCTTCCCGACTTTCTGCGCGAGCTTGAGGTGACTGCAGAAGGGGCTGATCAAAGCGCTAGGTCGGCCGACCCTTCGACAAGTACCGGAGCGAAGGTGTTGGACGGTTTTCTACGTGCAGCGGAGAAACTACTAGAGACTGCGGGTGAAGCTAAACTCAGGTCGCCGTTCTGCGGCACGTCTTTGAATCGTTACGTGCAGGGTTAGAGCAGTTGCTGGCACGAGATGCGAGTGTGGAGGCGAAGACGATCTTTGACTTTTTATGCCGACGGGAGCCGGAGCAGTTTCAGGAGAGGCAACTGCGGACCTTGCAAAGACGAGTGAAGCGGTGGCGGGGAAAAAAGGAGAGCCGCGCGAGGTTTACTTTCCGCAGGAGCACGTGCCAGGCGCAGAGCGACTTCACGTAGGAAGCTTGCACGAAGGAAGTGCCGCGGGTGAGCCGCAACGCGACGCTCAACATCCGCCACAACACTTACTCTGTGCCGAGTCAGTTGATCGGGGAACGAGTGGAGGTGCGGATCTATGGCGGGCATTTGGAGGTTTGGTATGGCGGCGCGTTAGCCGCGCGCATGGAACGGTTGCGGGGCGCGGGCGCGGGCCAGGCGGCCATCAACTACCGGCACATCATCCATTCGCTGGTGAAGAAGCCGGGCGCCTTTGCGCACTATCGGTTTCAAGCGAGCCTCTTTCCGCGGCTGATCTTTCGGGTGGCCTACGATGAGTTGCAGCGGCAACAACCAGCCCATGCACGCCGCGATCGGAATGATGGACCAGTCCCTGCGCCACCGTACGAGTGACCAATGCTATACGCAAAGCTTTCAGCGCCAACTCGGTATCGATGCGACGCGAGATAGCCCAACCGACGCAACGACGACTGTATGTATCCAGAATCACGGCGAGATAAACGAACTCGCCGCGCAGGCGGATGCAGGTGATGTCGCACACCCAGAGTTGATTGATATTTGAAAGCTTCAACTCGCCCGCCAGGTTCGGATAGACCGTCAGGGGGTGATTGGAATTGGTGGTGCACACAAAAGCCTGCCGCCGGAAACAGAGCAAGTTGTCTTCGCGCAACACGCGCAAAACTCGCTTGTGATTGGCTTTCCAGCCGCGCCGCTGCAGCTCTTTGGTGATCGGTCGTTACCCAATAAGCACGCATCTCCATATCACAAAGCAAATCGAATTCGGTCAATAGCTTTTGGGGCAAAAGAGACTAAAACGAACATCGATCAGGAAAATGACGCCTTAGTTGCCTCTAAGCTTATTTCCCGGCCAGAGATAGTCGGTGAGTCCTGCGTGAGTGCCGAGTTTGAAGGGCAGTCAGTGCAGCATTGCTCGACAATTTGGGAGTGAGATCAAGGCGATACTTTGTAGTTATTCTGCAAAGCGGGTATAGCGCTCGAGGGCTTCAAGGAGTTTAGCTGGCCAGGGATTTGATCGTCCTGTGATCGGATAAATGGAAAGGCGGTTCGTGTTTACCGCGACGATAGTTGCCGTTTCGCAGTTTTTCTTTGAGTGTAACGAATGATGAGCGGGCGTAACCGAGGCGCTGGGATGCAAATGTGTAGTTACCCTCGGAGATGGTTGCGGCTTCGATGGCGAGAAGTTGAATTCGAGCGATATAGGTGAAAAGGTCTTCGTTTGGTTGAATGACGCGAGCGGTGGCGGGGAGGAATAACGAGCCTTCATCGAGGGGGGGTTCGTAAGGCAGCTGGGAGTAGACGTCAGCCTGGGTTATGGTTTCGTTGTCGGTCACACGTGCGGTCAATCGAGAAACGATATTTTGAAGCTGGCGAATGTTACCCGGCCAATCGTAGAAGGAAAGCGCTGTAACAGCTGCTTCCTCGATTTGAAACTGGGTATCGCGAGCGGTCAGCTTTTGTTCGTGTAGCAGCCTGCTGTTGATGAGTGCCGCGATGTCCGATGGCCTCTCTCGTAACGGCACTATCTGGATTTCCAACACTGCGATTCGGCAATAGAGATCCTCTCTAAAACTACCGTCTCTGATCATTGTTTGGATGTTACGTGATGATGCAGTGATGATACGGAAGTCGCACTGGATATCTCTCTAACGTATGAGAGACGCCTTTCTAGTTGAATCTTTCGTAGATCGTCTTCTTTCAGTATTCCAATATCGCAAACCCGAGTCTTTTCGAGGCGCTCCTTAAGTGCATCCTGATTGCGATTGTGACCGAGCAGTTCTGCGCCCTTTTCGAATAGCGCATCAATCAGCTCCTGTTCGGGCATGGCAGTACGTTCATCGGTGAGAACATCCTTAATTCTGATTGTCCTGTCGGGTAGGTGTTTCTCAATCACGTACTCCCGGCTACGGAGCGTGATGTGCATGTTTCTACTGAGTCTGTGCTGGAGCATCCTAGGACGCCCTCCTTTTCACGGCGGTTTTAGCTGACGACGAAGGCAGTATGATTGGACTATCCTGATCAAGTGGCTGCATTAAATCGTCCTGCCACCCCTGAGCCTATCGTTCAGCCGAAGCTAGCTTTGCCAGGGCCGTCGTGTTACTTGATGAACTACCTAAATGGCTTTTGGAAAGGACTCTGAGAGTCCTGCAGGAGCGAACTACAGATGAAGGGCTTGATGCGACTCATCCCGGCGTAAAGAAAGCGATTTGGAAGAAATGTGGCGAAGCGCTGAGTTCGAACAAAGACGTACAGACCCTATGATTTCCCTCGACTCTCGCTTAACCTACCGACTCCCCTGCATGTGTCAACAATCTTCTTTTGGATGCAATGTGTCTGCACTACGCGCGACCCATTCTTGCGATCCTCTAATGCCAGTTGCTACCTGAAACCCATCATCCTTACTGGCTGTCACCGTCGCGTTAAGGCAAACCGCGAAATTCGTGCCGACTGTTGAGACAACGGGGATCCCTTTCACCCGTTCATGCAGCTGGCCGCGTGTTCCCTGACTAGGACGACAAAACCAATACCTAAGTACTATAGACGGTTTTAGTAGACGGGCGCATGCTAATGGCGTTTGACACGAGTCTCTTAATCCGTGAACCAGACTTCCCCTACTATGTGATGGCAGTACCCCCCTGGCGTTCTGATGATGGCAAAAGCCGATGGAGTTTCAGTATTTGAGAGCGTTCGGCCTCGCTTGTTTGGGATCGCGTATCGCATGCTCGGGAGCGCGGCTGAGGCTGAGGACATCGTGCAGGATGCATGGTTACGTTGGCAGGGGACAGATCGAAGCGCAGTAGTAGATCCGCCGGCATTCCTTGCGACTGCGACGACGCGATTAGCAATCACCTTCGCACAATCCGCACGATCGCGACGCGAAACCTATATCGGGCCCTGGCTCCCGGAGCCAGTGGACACCTCGGGTGATCCGCGGCTAGGCGCCGAACGCGCCGAAGCTCTAGAGTTTGCCGTCCTGTTGTTACTCGAGAAACTCTCTCCAACGGAACGCGCCGCGTACGTTCTACGCGAAGCGTTTGACTATTCCTACGATCAGATTGCCCACATCATTCGATCGACCGAAGCGAATGCTCGACAACTTGTAACACGCGCGCGCAAACATATTAGCGACGGGCGTCGCAAGTCCGTTAGCTCGAGGGAACAAAAACGTCTGCTCAACGCCTTCATTGTTGCCTCACAGAAAGGCGATCTTCCTGCTCTGGAAAAGCTATTTGCCTCCGACGTTGTTTCATACGCGGATGGTGGTGGCGCCGTACACGTCGCACGCCTCCCTGTCAATGGTCGAGATCGCGTGGCGAACTACTTTTCTTCGGTAGGGTCGTTCATGAGTAACGGCAAAACGATTGAGTGGATCGAAACAAACGGACAGGCAAGCGCGCTCGTGTTGCGGAATGGAGCAGCCATTGGCCTCGCGACTATAGAAGCGTCGGAAGAAGGTATCTTCAGAATCTTGTTGATGACGAGACCCAGCAAGCTTGCAGCGATCTCGCGATAAGCTGACGCAAAACTTGGTTTTCAATCCGGATCTCACACCCAGCTCATTCCGAGAAGATACGGAAAGTTAGTTGAAAAAACTAATGTCACAAAGTTTAAAGCTATCCAGTCTTAGCGAGTACGGACACAGGAATAGTTGGAAAGCGTCGGCCCAGCGAAGAGAAGGAGGAGAGACATGAAGATCGTTGTTATCGGTGGCACCGGCCTTATTGGATCAAAGCTTGTAGCAAATCTCAGCGCACTCGGACATGAGGCTGTCGCAGCAGCACCTAATACGGGCGTCAACACTCTCACCGGCGAGGGACTGGCTGAAGTGCTTAAGGGGGCCCAGGTCGTTGTCGATGTCTCGAATTCACCGTCGTTTGAAGATGCAGCAGTGCTGAACTTCTTTCAGACCTCGACTCGGAACCTCCTTTCCTCTGAAGCCGCGGCCGGCGTGGACCATCACGTTGCCTTGTCCATTGTCGGCACTGACCGATTACCCGACAGCGGCTACATGCGCGCGAAGGTTGCTCAGGAGAAGCTGATCAAGGAATCCTCGATCCCTTACTCGATCGTGAGAGCGACACAGTTCTTCGAGTTTGTTAACCGCATCGCCGACTCATTTACCGACGGCAACACGGTCCGCGTGCCACCCGTGAGTTTCCAGCCCATGGCGGCCGACGATGTTGCCAGTGAGGTGGGCAGAGTGGCTATCGGACCGCCGGTGAAGGGGATCGTTGAGGTGGCGGGGCCGGAGCATTTCCGTTTCGATGAACTGGTCCAACGGGGCCTTAACGCTCGCAAGGATCCACGAGAAGTTGTCGCTGACCCGCAAGCGCGCTACTTCGGGACTGAGTTGAGTGAGCGCTCACTTGTTCCAGACAGTGATGATGTGCAACTTGGCGAGACGCGCTTCGAAGACTGGCTTTCAACAAATCAGGCCCCTGACGCGGTCGCGAAGACGGCCTCGCAGTAACTTGATGGAGCGAGTCGTTGGAGGTAGCGGGGTAACAATTCGACCTGAGTCAAACCCGAAACTTGAAGTTACGAGACTGCAAAAAAAGGAGAGTGTGATGAGTACGATTACCACGAAAGACGGCACCCAGATCTACTACAAGGACTGGGGCGAGGGGCAGCCGCTGTTCTTTCACCA
>JANNON010000581.1:0-10463 GCA_031399105.1 Blastocatellia bacterium
GTCTGCTGTTCGCTCTTTGCTGTTTGCTGTTCGCTGTCTGCTGTCTGCTGTTCGCTCTCATGTTAAGATTCCTGCACGAACACACCATGGAATTCACAGTCGCCATCACCGGAGCTTCGGGCGCTATTTATGCCCAACGAACGCTGCTGCATCTCGCCGCTAGCGGTGTGGTAGAGCGAATCAACGTCATCGCTTCAGCAGCCGCCGAGACGGTAGCCAAAGTGGAACTGGGCCTCGATTTGACGGCTGGTCCGATCGAGTTAAACCGCCGGTTCGGGCTGCCCCCCGAATCCAAACTGCTGCGCTTTCATAGCGTCAACAATATCGCCGCGAAGCCCGCATCGGGATCGCATCCGCAACAGGGCATGGTGATCGTCCCGTGTTCGATGGGCACTTTGGGAGCCATCGCTTCCGGCGCCGGAACCAACCTGATTCATCGAGCCGCCGACGTGACCATGAAGGAGGGCCGGCGACTGATCATTGTTCCGCGTGAGACGCCCTATAATTCGATTCACCTCGAGAATATGCTGCGCCTGTCGCAAGCAGGAGTACATGTGATTCCGGCCAGTCCGGGCTTTTATCATCGGCCAAAGACGATTGCGGAATTAGTCGATCACCTCGTCTTTCGCATTCTGGATCATCTTGGAGTTCCACATTCTGCCGCTACGCAATGGAAAGGAATGAAGGAAACAGACGCGGAGGTTTCCTCCACCCTTTAGACTTACCGTGTTAACCACCTTTCGGAACATTCGCAACACGCTCGAGATGATCAAGATCGAGCACACACTGTTCGCGCTGCCCTTTGCATTTCTCGGAGCGATACTCGCAGCGAATGGCGTCCCAACTCTACGCCAGATTTTCTGGATTACGGTCGCGATGGTGGGTGCGCGTTCTACGGCGATGGCTTTCAACCGCATCGTTGATCGCGACTACGATGCGCAGAATCCTCGGACGAAGTCTCGCGCAATTCCGGCCGGCGTTCTCTCGCTGGCATTCGTTTGGGTGTTTACCGCCGTTTCCGCCGCCGTGTTTCTTCTTTCCGCGGCAATGCTAAACCGGTTGACACTGATCCTCGCTCCTGTAGCGCTGCTGAGTCTCATCCTCTACTCCTACACCAAGCGTTGGACAATGCATTCGCATCTTGTGCTTGGCTGGTGTCTGTCCATCGCTCCAACTGGCGCTTGGATCGCGATCCGTGGCGCCATCGATAGTCCAATCCCATTGTTGATTTCGCTGCTCGTCCTGCTTTGGACGGCTGGCTTTGACATTCTTTACGCTTGTCAGGATTACGATTTCGATCTAAAGGCTGGCCTTCATTCAATTCCCAAGCGGTTCGGAATTGCGAAGTCGCTTTGGATTGCACGGCTGTTCCACGTCGGGGCTTTTGCTGCGCTGCTTGCGCTATACTGGACAACACAACTCGGGGCGTTTGCGTTGACAGGAGTAATCGCGACCGGACTATTGCTAATCTACCAGCACCGGTTGGTTCGCGCCGATGATTTGACGAATCTGAACGCTGCGTTTTTTACAACTAATGCATTTGTGAGTGTGATTCTGTTTGTGACCTTCGGCGGCGCCGCACTCTTAAGGACATTCCGATGAATTTTTCCCGCGACCCGGCCCTTTGTGAAGTGGCAGAAAAGATTGGTGCTAGCGAGCGACTAACACTCACCGATGGGCTTTCGCTTTACGCGACGGATGACCTACCAGCACTCGGTCGTCTGGCTGACAGTGTGCGCCGCGCCAAGCACGACCGCACGACTTTCTTCAACGTCAACCGGCATCTGAATCCCACGAATGTTTGTTACGCCGACTGTAAGTTTTGCGGTTTCTATCGCACGCCTCGGCAGCCCGACGCTTATACACACAACATTCAAGACAGTCTTAAAGTTGCGGAACAAGCGGTGGCTGAGGGCGCTACCGAACTGCACATCACCGGCGGACTCAACACCAAGCTTCCGTTCAGCTACTTCACAGACTTGCTGTCGTCTCTTAAAAAACAGTTTCCACAACTCCATCTAAAGGCATTTACCATGGTTGAGTTCGACCACTTCGCCCATTTTTACAAGATGGCGGACGAGGACGTGATTCAACAGTTGATTGCGGCAGGACTCGATTCCTGCCCGGGCGGCGGCGCTGAAATTTTTCGTGAGCCGACGCGCTCAATGATCTGTGCTCATAAGTGTGACGCTGATCGCTGGTTGGAGCTTTCCGGAAAGATTCACGCCGCTGGTTTGCGATCGAATGCAACGATGCTCTACGGACACATCGAGTCAATAGAGGACCGCGTGGATCATCTGATTCGACTACGCGCGCAGCAGGACGAATCGCATGGATTCCAGTGTTTTATTCCACTTGCGTTCTATCCTCCGAACACGCAGCTATCTCATCTGCCCGGGCCGTCGGGCGTCGATTCGTTGAAAACAATAGCCGTGTCGCGGTTGATGCTCGACAATTTCGATCACATCAAAGCGTATTGGGTGATGCTCGGAAAACATCTGGCGCAGATTGCTTTGCATTTTGGAGCCAACGATCTGGACGGCACAATCACTGAAGGCGGCGAACTGACCGAGAGCTACTCCATCGAAGCAAACAATGAGGTGAAGATGTCCCGAGCGGATTTGGTGACTTTGATCGAGGACGCCGGCTTCGAGGCAGTCGAACGCGACACAGTTTACAACCGAATTAACCGGGACAGCGTAAGTCTCGTCTAAGCCATCTATTTCCCGCGCGGCAATTCCGATTAATCTTAAGAAGTTAAAGTTAATGCAAACCAAACTCGAACCACGCAAAATTAGTGTTGCTCACTCGCCGGATTCTGATGATGCATTCATGTTTTATGGGCTGGCGACGAATAAGCTCGATACGGGGTCGATCTCGTTCAGCCACGTTCTCAAAGACATCCAGACGCTCAATGAGGAAGCAATGAAAGGCACGTTTGACGTGACGGCCATCAGCTTCCATGCGTACGCCTATATCGCCGACAAATACTGTTTGTTGCCACACGGCGCATCCATTGGAGATAACTACGGCCCCATCGTCGTCGCCAGCGAAGCAAAACGGCCCGAAGATATTCCCAAACTTAAGATTGCGGTGCCTGGAGTATTGACGAGTGCTTTTCTCGCTCTCCGCATCTTCAACTCCGACTTCGAATACCAGGTTGTGCCGTTCGACAAGATTATCGAGGCAGTCCAGAACGGAGAATGTGATGCTGGTCTATTGATCCAAGAAGGCCAGCTTTTCTTCGAGTCAATGGGACTGCACAAAGTCCTGGATCTGGGAGAATGGTGGCACGAACGAACCGGACTACCGTTGCCGATGGGCGGGAACGTAATCAGAAGAGATCTTGGTCCGGAGCTTATTCACGAAGTTTCGCGCTTGCTCCACAAGAGCATTCGCTACTCGCTCGACAATCGTGAGGACGCGCTGCAGTACGCAATGCAGTTTGCCCGCGATATGGAGCCTGACCTCGCGGATCGCTTCGTGGCGATGTGGGTGAACGACTTGACGCTGGACTACACCGAGCGGGGACGAACTGCAGTGCAAAGGCTACTGAACGAAGGTTTTGAAAAGGGAATTATTCCGCGTCAGGTGGAAGTGGAGTTTTCGGCTTGATCAGTGTGCTGGGGTGTGCGCGGCGGCGTAAAATGCCACCCTGCCCAGATTTGAGCGGCAAAACCGCCGCGCACATCATCGGTCACCTGCCTGCACCAGGCTTTCTCCCAAAAACCTGATTGGCATCATTCCCATATAGCAACGCGTGCGAGTCTGCGGCATTCGCCGCATCCCTTCGCGCGCTGAAGAAGTTCGTGAGACTTCTGCCGCTGGTCACCGATGTGAGGACCGACAGATCCTTTTTTTCAAAGTTGCTCGCCGACAAAAAGAACGACCATCATGAAGTTAACGGAAAGCTGAAGAATTTTGAGGTTGCCTATAACAAGATCAGAAATACAAGCCGTTGACTGGACAGCACCTTACACCATTTGCAGGATTTTTTGCAACAGTAAAGCAAGTGAAGTTTGTGTGACTGCGAAAGGTCAACTTCTGAAGGGGTTTCTGGCAACAGCAATGGAGTTGCGGGCATCTGACGGCTTGTTCCAATTAGATAGGATTGAGCTTTTCCAACAGCCTCTTCAACGAAATAATTAACGATGCGAATCTCAATTAGTAAGCTGAAACTCTTCCTCGGTAGCGCCGCGCTAATAGGTTCCCTGGTGGTTGTAGCCAGCGCCCAGAGCGAAGCGATCAGCTCGGCACCATTGGCTCAGGCTGAGGTCAATCGGATCATTGCGGCCTTCACCAACAAAGAGAAGACTTTTCGCAAGGCTCTAAACCAATACTCCTTCAAACGCGATGCGGTCGTGCAGTCGGTCGGGATGGGACAGCAGATTACTGGCGAGTATCATCGAATCTCCACCTTTACCTTCGACGATTCGGGAAAGCGTTACGAGAAAATAACTTTCTTTCCCATGCCCTCGTTTGCTGGAACCGTAACGCCAGAGGATCTGGAGGATCTCGGTGGAGTCGGCCCCTTTGCGTTGGAGCCTGAGAGGATTTCCGAATATAACTTTAGATATGTGGGACGGGAGAAAATTGACGAGTTGAATCTCTTCGTTTTTGATGTCTCGCCTAAAGTGATCCCGGATGCAAAGAAAACGAAGGAGCGATTTTTCCAGGGACGAATTTGGGTTGACGATCAGGATCTGCAGATCGTGAAGACGCGTGGCAAGGGTATTCCCGAAACCAAGACCAACAAGTTCCCTATCGTCGAAACCTATCGCGAGCACATCGACGGCTTCTGGTTTCCCACTTACTCGTATGCAGACGACGAGCTCGTTTTTGACAACGGCGAAACCCTGCATATTCGCATCAGAGTGAAGTACACCGATTTTGCTCCGGCACGCGCTGACGTCAAGATCTTCGAGGTTGATGAAATCGACAATCCGAAAAAGGAGACGCCACCGGCTCCAACTAAACCGAAGCCGTAGAATTTTGAGTCTCGGTTTCGTCGACACCTAATTCTCGCGCCACCAAAGCATGAACGTGTTTCACCAGTTGATTCACTTCCTCGTCTTTGGTGGCGCCTTTTGTTGATAACGGCGGTAGTAAGACCATTTCGATCACGCCCGATCGGGCAACTCCAGTTCCCTTTCCCATTAGCTCGTCTGTGTACTTCATCGCCACCGGCACAATTGGCACGCCGGCCTGCGCCGCCATGTAGAAGGCGCCCTTCTTGAAAGGTAAAAACTCCCCCGGCTTAGCGCGCGTACCTTCCGCAAAAACCCCGAAAGAGATTCCCGATTTAATGCGCGCCGTGGCTTCTTCCGTTGTTCTTAGAGCTCGTTCGCGGTTTGAGCGGTCGATAGCCATGATGTTGACATAGCCCATGCCAACTCCAAGGATCGGTACCTTCAAGAGCTCTTTTTTGGCGAGCAATCCAACTCGTCTGCCGGTATAAGCGAAGAGAGTCGCTGTATCCAGATAGGAACGATGATTCGAGATGAACACGTATGGTTGAGCGGGATCCAAATGCTCTATCCCGCGGACGCGAACTTTCATACCGCTCAGTCTCAACCAATTCCGAGCGCCAAAGAGTGCCCACGGATAAAGCAACTCACGTTTCCCGAGCAGCCTGGCAACGAAGATTGGCGGTGGTCCAAGGATCGCCAACAGAGCGCCTGCCACAAACAGCGACCACCAGTAATGGATTCGGCCCTGAAGAGTCCGAGGTTTACCTATGTTAGACTCCGCTCCACTTGACCTGTTTGTCGACTTAACAGCTTCCAATAATTCACTCGAGGGATTCCCGGAATGGTTGGTCATCGGACTTTTTTCCGCACCTGCTGCGCTTTCCTTTTTTTACTGGCAGCCTCTCTTCATTCCCCGATTCATTCGCAACCAGGAACACGCTCAACTCCTCGATCACGAGTGCCCTCGCCAATTTCCGTGCTCGGTTTTGTTCCGGGTGAAGAGCGAAAGATTGCTGACTGGAACCAGATTACAGACTATTTCGCGCGTTTGGACAAGGCATCTGATCGGGTGCTCGTCGAGACACTGGGCCCATCCACGCTTAAGCGACCACTCATTGTTGCGTTCATTAGTTCAAGAGAAAACCTGTTGGCCCTCAATCGTTTCAAGAGCATCCAGCAGAAACTTGCGGATCCTCGCTTAATAAAGGATTTGAACGAGCGCGATCGGGCGTTGAGCGAGGGCAAAGTAGTTGTTGCTATCTCCTGCTCGATTCATTCAACCGAGATCGTCGCGTCGCAGATGTCGATGCAGCTTGCCTATGGCTTGGCAACGGCCGAGGACCCGGCGACCAGGGAAATTCTACAGAACACAATCCTGATTCTGATCCCTTCGCCGAACCCGGATGGAATCGATATCGTCGCGAACTGGTATCGCAAAACACTCGGGACCCCATTTGAAGGAAAGTCGCCGCCCGAGCTCTATCACCACTATGCCGGTCACGACAATAATCGCGACTGGTTCATGCTTAATTTGAAAGAGACGCAGTTGGTGACAAAGCTTTTCTGGAAAGAATGGTTTCCCCAAATCGTCTATGACGTGCATCAACAAGGAGCGAACACTGCGCGGTTTTTCATCCCTCCGTTTTACGATCCACACAACCCGAACATTGCGCCACTTTTGCTGCGGCAGGTTGGGCTGGTCGGTCAGAAAATCGCCACCGATCTTCAAGCAGCCGGGTTTAAGGGCGTGATTACTAATTCTACTTTCGATACCTGGTGGCACGGCGGATTCCGCTCGGCGCCATACTTTCACAACTCGGTCGGAATTCTCTCCGAAGCAGCCAGCGCGCAATTAATGAGTCCGGCAAAGGTTACGAAGGATCAGTTGGAAAGATCGACTGCGAGGGGAATGCGCACGGCGCTGGAACCAGCGACGAATTTTCCCGATCCATGGCCCGGCGGCGATTGGCGCCCGCGAGACATCATGAACATGGAACTAATCGCTGCTCGTTCGGTTCTGACATTAGCTGCCAGGTATCGAAGAGACTTTCTCCATAACTTTCATGAACTGAACAAGAGGAGCCTCACCACTACAGTATCTTCCGAAGAGCCACTTGCTTACCTCATTCCAGCGGG
Organism: Blastocatellia bacterium; assembly: GCA_031399105.1. Lineage (GTDB taxonomy): Bacteria > Acidobacteriota > Blastocatellia > Pyrinomonadales > Pyrinomonadaceae > PSRF01. The sequence continues at coordinate 7,107 of JANNON010000581.1, forward strand.
ACAAGGGCGTGACGAGGAAGTTGCAAAACTGGTTGCCGTGCTGATCGGACAAGGCGTTGAGGTTCATCGTCTCGACAGCGAACTGCATGCGGGATTTGGCCCACAGGTTCTGCAACGAACAAACGCCGCGTCGGAGAAACTCGGGCAGTATCGGAAGCTGATAGCGCATACCTCCGGATTTCATGAGGTTCCCTCCGGGAGCTATATCGTGTTCACTGCCCAGCCGCAGCGCGCGAACGTGCTGGCTCTTTTCGAGCCTCAGATCTATCCAAATCGAGTAAATGCGCTGGGCGAGGCCGAGAGACCATACGATGTCGCCGGTTGGACCTTACCGATGCAGATGGGAGTGGAAGCGCCGGCGGTGATGGAAATAAGAGAGCCCGCAACGGCGAGAAGACTGACCTTGATTCAGAGCGCGGAAGGCGTGCGAAAGGAACTCGGCTTGACCGCGACGAGCGGTGAGACTTCGCCGATCAAGAACCCGCTTGGAAGTGGCGTGAGAATCGGGCTCTACAAAAGTTGGTTGAGTAACATGGATGAAGGCTGGACGCGCTACATCTTTGATACGTTTAACGTCCCACATAAAACGTTGGTTGACGCGGACGTAAGGCAGGGAGACCTCGCGACAAGGTATGACGTGATCGTTTTTCCCTCACAGCGTTCGCGAGAAATCCTCGAGGGGAATATTGCTGGCAGCTATCCAGCTGAGTTTACTGGCGGTGTTAGTCCCGTCGGGGTCAGTCAACTAAGAGGATTTGTTGAGAATGGTGGCACGATTGTTTGCCTTGACGCTTCTTGCGAGTTGTTCATCAAGCAATGGAATTTGCCCGTTCGCAATGTACTAGAGGGACTTCGACCGTCCGACTTTTACTGCCCCGGCTCGATACTCGCAGTTGAGGTCGAAAGATCACACCTGATCGGCCGGGGCTTAAGTCCGCGTGTTGATGCGTACTTTATTAACAGTTCAGCTTTTGAGGCTACCGATCCGAGCGTGAAGATCATTGCGCGATATGCGCGCGAGAACGTGCTTCGTTCGGGTTGGTTACTGGGAGAAGACAAGCTGCGGGGCCGGGCCGCGCTCGCAGAAGTATCGATGGGAAAGGGACGAATAGTCTTGTTTGCGTTTCGGCCACAGCACCGCGGGCAGACGTGGGGAACGTTGCGGCTTCTATGGAATGCACTCGATAAATAGAAGGCAAGCAGCGAATAGCAAACAGCAAACAGCAAACAGCGGACAGCCAGGGAGGACAAGCGGCATTTGTTAGCGGCTCTGCGAACGTGTGGCAGAGCCACCAGTTGCTGTTTCTCTGGCTGTTTGCTGTTCGCTGTTTGCTCAAACTGGTGGCTCTGTCACGTTCGTTGCGGTAAGCCTCTGGCTTACCGGCAAGGCTCAATATGGTCGAGGCTCCGCCTCGTGCTATTGAGGCATAGCCTCAGTCATGGCCAGAAGTTTTCGGTAAACCAAAGGCTTACCGTAACGAATCCGGCAGAGCCGGTAGCAAATGCCGCTCGTTCTTCCCGTTCTGGCTGTCCGCTGTTTGCTGTCCGCTGTTTGCTGTTTGCTGTTTGCTGTTCGCTTTCTGCTATTTACTTCCAACATTTGCTGTTTCCGCCGATTCCGCGTATCGTTCGGCTCGTTAGGAATTCTCTCCCGATAACCTGGTATCCGCCGGGTTGATAAGCATCTATTTCGACTAGCTCGCATCGAAGATGGGATTGCGTCCTTTGCAACTGGTCAGGAGCTTTATCATGAGACGAATTCTTGCATTGTTCCTCCTGGTGGCCTTCGCTTTTTCGTTAACCACCACGTTTGCCCAAACCCGACCACGAAGAGTCGGCAACCCTCCTGCGAATCCCCAAATACAAGCTCCTTCAACGGGTCAGATCCCCGTCCTAAAAGGGAATAACATCCCCAATCGTCAGACGCAAAGTGCACCACAACCCAGCGCTCAAGATGGTCCTGAGGAAGTCGATGCCGGGGATGTCATCAAGGTAAACACGACGCTGGTCACGATTCCGCTGAGCGTGATGGATCGGGATGGCAGATATATTCCTAATCTACGTAAAGAGGATTTCCGTCTCTGGGAAGAAGGCGAGGAACAGGAAGTCGCCTATTTCTCCTCGGTCGATAAGCCCTTCTCGCTTGTCCTGATGATCGACACCAGCGCATCCACGCGGTTTCGCCTCGAAGAGATCCAGGATGCTGCGATTACCTTTGTAGGCCAGTTGCGACCCGACGATCAGGTGATGGTTGTTTCCTTCGACGAACGCGTCAGAGTACTGAGTGAGTTCACCAGCAATCGGGCTCGATTGCGAGATGCCATTCGTCAAACCGAAACCGGGGGTGGCACGCGGATGTACGACGCAGTGGACATGGTGTTCAATCAAAGGCTCAACCGAATCTCCGGACGCAAGGCCGTAGTGCTCTTCACAGATGGCGTCGACACCACCAGCCGAAACGCTTCCTACGACGACAACATTCGCGATGCTGAAGAACTTGATGCCTTGGTCTATCCGATCCAGTACGACACGTTTATGGACGTGAATAGCGGCGGCGGCTCGTCGTGGCCTGGGAGCGGCCGTCAGCCATCACCAATCGATATTTTGGCACAGATACTTGGCGGTATGTCATCGGGCGGACGGTCCGGACGCCGTGGTGGCCGAGGCGGTGGTGGTGGCGGTAGAGGTGGCGGCCTAAGTCGAGCGGACTATGAGCTGGCAAGCCAGTACCTGCGGGAACTCGCCGAGCGAACCGGTGCTCGCCAATACCAAGCCGAGACTACTCAGAATCTGGCTTCTGCTTTTGCAAGTATCGCGGAGGAACTGCGTCGCCAATATAGTCTCGGGTTCTATCCGAAGAACCCAGCCCAGGCTGGGGAGCGGCGGCAAATCCGAGTGCGTGTAAATGTCCCAAACCTGGCGGTAAAGGCGCGCGACAGTTATGTTTTCAACCCGGCTGGTGGTCATGAAAACGCAGCCGCACAACCAAATGCCCCGATAATGCGAAGGAAGTTCTCTGGCTCACCCTAACGGCGAAATCTCTCATTGAGAAGGATTAGAACTTTCCGTTCGGCGAAAACATCGCGAGCCGCTTCCTTAAAAGCGGCTCGCTTGCTTTTGACCAGCCTAAATCAGCAAAAAAGCGCGGCGAGCCCACTACGACTCACCGCGCTCAACTACACCCACAGGAGGAAAGGGGCGTATTCAACGGCCCGGATTATACACCACAAACCCGAGCGGCCAAAGATCGGTTGCGTACCGAGTTGCGAGGCAGTTTGAGCTCTGCAATGGTAAATCTGCGGGGTGAAGCGTTGGACAGGCGCAAAGCAATCAGAACCGCGGAGCGCAGCGACCGGG
>JANNON010000589.1:0-1922 GCA_031399105.1 Blastocatellia bacterium
GCTTGGCGGCGCAGCCCAGGGAGAAGCAGTCACAAACCGAGCAGCGCAGCGACCGGGCCGATTCGGAAGAAGGACGCAATTGACCAGAGTAGTTGAGAGATCTCTTTCAAAACAGTTGAAGTTGTCGAGTCGGCCCGGTCGCTGCGCTCAGCGGTTCTGATTGCTTTGCGCCCTGTCCCCCACCTTCCCGACCTGCAAATTATGTTGGCTTGAAGATAGAATTGTCGTGTGCTTAGTACTCGAAGAAATCGCTCGGGGCTTGCCATTGGTCTGGCGCTAGTAATCGCCGGGTGGGCCGCGGTTGCTTCTGCACAGTCAGGAAGAAAACCGGAAACCGTTAAGCCTCCAGCGCCTACTGAAGAGAAACCTCTCATTACCAATGAAAGTACCGAAACAGCACGACCTGTTGCGGAGGAGACGAACGAGATCTATCGCTGCACCGACGATAGCAGTTATGTGCGACTTGTCGGGCCCGTGGATGAAGGAGAAGTCTTCACTCCGAAGGCAGTGGATGTTAGGGCGCTCATCGAATCCCGGCCGAAAGCGGGATACACGCGGGAAGCTCGCCGCGCGGGTGTGCAGGGCAGCGTCGTGCTGAATCTCGTACTTCTATCGAATGGAAATCTCGGGTCGATTCGAGTGTTGAAGGGATTGCCCGCCGGCCTCACCGGGAGTGCCATACGCGCTGCGTGTAGACTGAAATTCCGACCTGCGATCAAGGAAGCGCGAGAGGTTTCACAGTCCTTGCAGATCGAGTACACCTACCGGCTCTCCGATCACCGCATCATGAAAATGAAGTCAGTACGTTAGCGTCGGGTAAGAGCTTGGGCATTAGTGTCGACTAGGCGCGGCTCTGCAGCTTTCGTTGCGGTAAGCCTCTGGCTTACCGAAGAGATCCCCATCGTAAGCCTTAGAGTTTGTTGCGAGTTAAGGTTGGTCAAGGGAAGGCATAGCCTGAGAAACTATGGCGATTCCGGTAAGCCAGAGGCTTACCGCAAGGAAAGCGGCAAGCCGCAAAACAAAGGCGCTCCCGAATTGATTCGGAAGCGCCTTGTTGCTGATCCACTCCCCGGCGTTTCTTACTTAGGCATCAGCACCGTATCGACTACATGAATCACACCGTTTGATTGATAGACATTCGCGGTCGTTACATTCGACATGCCGCCCTTTTCATCTTTGAGAACGAGCGTGTCGCCGTTCATCCAGGCCCACAGCGTTCCTCCGCTCACTGTCTTCAACTGCGCTTTGCCGCCGCCTGCTTTGATCTTCGCGGCGATCGCATTTGAATCAAGCTTTCCAGCGATCACGTGATAAGTCAGGATTCTCGTGAGCGTTGCTTTGTTCTCGGGCTTCACCAACATCTCGACAGTTCCTGCTGGAAGTTTGTTGAAAGCCTCATTTGTCGGGGCGAAGACTGTGAATGGACCTTTGCTCTTTAGCGTGTCGACCAAACCGGCAGCTTTAACAGCCGCGACCAAGGTGGTGTGATCGGCCGAGTTCACCGCATTGTCCACGATGTCCATGGATCTAAGCATGGCTGCGCCGCCGACCATTGGGTTGTCCTGAGCGTAGGTGTTTGAGGTTGCGATTGCGGTTGCTGCTACGACTAAAAGTAGCATTAGAAATATTCTTTTCACTGCTTACCTTCCTTCTGTGATTGGTTTCTTCGTACTGCAAATAATATACGGGCGCAGGAAGTGAAGCGGATTGCGGGACCGAAAAACTTAGCCGCGGATTTGCGCGGATAACACAGATCCGAAACAGGTGCGAGCCGGTCGTTCCATTTTTTTTCAGATTTGCGTTATCTGTGTTCATCCGCGGCTGAGTCTTGTGTCATCATTCGCTACAGGAGGAACGCCTTGATTACTTGTCGCAAGATGACTGCCGAACTCGTCAGTGACGCCTACGAGATGCTGCGCCAG
>JANNON010000602.1:0-8028 GCA_031399105.1 Blastocatellia bacterium
GCACCACCTCGCGGTAGCGGGTGGGGGATGATAAACAAGCATCGCATTATGAGGTCAGTGTTGAGTAATTGACGAGCCCCGACCCGCTACCGCGAGGTGGTACTGACCTCATGTTCCCAGGACTAACGCTTGATCGAGAATTCAATCTCAAACGGGAGCCCCGAACGCAACACTCAAGAACTCGAAACTCGAAACCAGAAACTTCCTTACTTTGTCATCTCGGCCGCCCAGAACAGCAGAAAGCCGCGCAAACCAGATTCGGTTTGAGCGGCTTCGTGTACGGGGTCGGGGCCAATTGCTTCAAAAGTTGAACACCTCAACCAAAGATGTCGCGCACCTTGTCTACCAGTCCCTTGTCTTCCAAATCCTTGTTCTCAACCGCCTCGAGTTGTTCGAGCAGCTTTCGTTGTTCTCGCGTTAGCGACGTGGGCGTCACCACGCTTACTGCGATGAAGAGATCACCGCGGCCACGGCCGCCAAGCACGGGCATGCCCTTTCCCTTAAGACGAAAGACCGTCCCGGTTTGTGTGCCCATCGGAATCTTCAAACGCTCCTGGTCATCAAGCGTGTTCACCGACACGTCAGCGCCCAATGCGGCCTGGGCAAATGTGACCGGCACTGATGCGTAGATGTTGCTTCCCTGTCTTTCAAAGTGCTCGTGCTCCGCAATATGGATCACAACGTAAAGATCGCCCGCGGGTCCGCCTTGCGTGCCTGCCTCACCTTCGCCCTGCACTCGCAGCCGCGACCCCGTTTCGACGCCGGCGGGAATTTTTACTTCCAGCTGCTTCTCTTTTTCAATACGTCCCGCGCCGCGACACCCTTCGCATGGGTTCTTGATTACGCGACCGCTGCCGCGACACGCGTGACAGGTGCGAGCCACTGAGAAGAAACCCTGTTGATAACGAACCTGGCCACTGCCGGCGCAGGTGTGGCATGTCTCGGGCAGCGTACCTTTTGCCGCGCCATTGCCCTCGCAAACTTCACAGGTTTCCAAACGCGGAATGCGTAACTGCGCGGTCATGCCGCAATAAGCTTCTTCGAGCGAGATTTCCAGATCGTAGCGCAGGTCAGCACCGCGTTGTGCGGCCGACCGCCGTCCACCTGCGCGAGCACCACCGAAAACATCCCCGAAACCAAAGAGGTCCCCAAGAATGTCTTCGATTCCGCCAAAGCCCGGCGCGCCCCAGTTAGAACTTCCACTCGCGCTCGAAACGCCGGCGTGACCGAAGCGATCATAGCGTCGACGCTGTTCAGCATCGGCAAGCACGCTGTAAGCCTCGGCTGCTTCCTTAAACTTCTCTTCCGCGGAGGCGTCGTTAGGGTTCTTATCCGGGTGAAACTTCACCGCCAGCCGGCGATAGGCGCTCTTGATCTCCTGATCAGTCGCGGTCCGATTCACACTAAGTATTTCGTAATAATCTCTTTTACTCATTAACCGTTTCTCTAAGGGCTCAAACTAATAACAATATTTTTTTCTTGTTGGCGAACTAGACTGGATCTTCAGCACCTTTGGGGATGTTGTCCGTTGCGGTTTCCATCATCGCGTTTGTCAATTGACCGGCGATTCGCTCGAGGGCGTTGAGCGCTTGGTTAAGATCTTCGATATCACTAGACTTGATTGCGGCATCACCTTCTATAAAAACCCGTTCCGCAATCTCCTGATCGTTGGCCGACAGCATGCCGCCAAACTTTGTGAACGACTTCTGAGTGTTGCGCAGCATCGATTCCAGCTTGTTGCGCAGAACAACGATCTCCTTCGCATCACGATCGCTGTCTGCTGACGCTTCGGCCTCCTTGATCAATTGCTCGATTTCATCAGGCGCCAGGCCGGATGTGGGCGTGATGCGCATCTGTTGTTCACGACCGGTCGCCTTATCCTGTGCGGAAACGGAAACGATGCCGTTTGCGTCAACCTCGAAAGAAACTTCAATTTGAGGGACACCGCGCGGACTTGGAGGGATGCCGACGAGTTCGAACTTGCCCAACGATCGATTGCCTTCAGCGACTTCGCGTTCGCCCTGCAGAATATGAATTTCCACAGATGATTGATTATCTACAACGGTTGTAAACGTCAGACTGTTCCGTAACGGAATCGTGGAGTTGCGATCGATAATCTTCGTGAATAAGCCTCCGCGAGTTTCCAGGCCCAGACTTAAGGGGAGAACGTCGAGGAGCACGATGTCCTTAACATCTCCGGTCAACACTCCGCCCTGGATGGCCGCACCCATCGCGACGACTTCGTCAGGGTTGATCTCAGCCGAAGGGCGTTTGCCAAAGATTCTTTCAACCGTGCGTTCGACAATTGGCGAACGGGTCTGACCGCCAACAAGAATCACCTTGTCGATATCCGCCGGACGCAGCTTCGCGTCCTGCAGCGCTTTTTGACAAGGTTCGATGGTCTGGTCAATCAGATCGCTAACCAGATTCTCAAACTCTTCAAGCGACAAGGTCTTGTTAAAGTGTTTCGGCCCAGTGGCATCAGCGGCGATAAAAGGGAGGTTGATATTCGTTTCGTTTGAGGAGGACAACTCGCATTTCGCGCGTTCGGCAACCTCTTTCAAACGTTGAAGCGCCAACCGATCTTGTCGCAGGTCAATTCCGGTATCGGCAAGAAACTGGTCGGCCATCCAGTTCATGATGCGTTCATCGAGGTCCTCGCCGCCCAGGAAAGTATTCCCTGAAGTGGCCAGCACTTCGAACACGCCGTCGTTCATTTCAAGAATCGAGATATCAAACGTACCGCCACCGAGATCGTAAACCGCGATGCGCTCGACATCTGATCGACCCAGGCCATAAGCGAGCGCTGCGGCCGTCGGCTCGTTGATGATGCGTTCGACTTTCAGTCCCGCGATCTTTCCAGCGTCTTTGGTTGCTTGTCTCTGCGTGTCGTCAAAATAGGCCGGGACGGTAATGATCGCGTCGGTTACCGCTTCGCCGAGAAAATCTTCAGCCGCGGCTTTCAATCTTTGCAGCACAATGCCCGACAATTCCGGAGGGCTATAACTGCGACCCTGCACGCGAATTCTCGCGTCACCGTTCGGCGAATCGATAGTCTCAAAGGCAGATGTCTCGCGCATTCGCTGGACTTCCGGTGAATTGAACTTTCGCCCAATCAGACGCTTGACTGCATAGACGGTATTCGCAGCATTGGTGACTGCCTGACGCTTGGCAATCTGTCCAACGAGTCGTTCACCTTTATCGGTGAAACCCACCACGCTTGGCGTAGTGCGCCCGCCTTCTTTGTTTGGCACGATCTGAACTGCGCCGCCTTCGAGGACAGCGACGCAGCAGTTAGTAGTGCCCAAGTCTATTCCGATTGCTTTTCCCATTCAGTCAGTCCAAACGTCCGCTACTTTTTGACAGCCACTTTTACAAGCGAGGGCCGAATCAGCTTGTCGCCCATTCGATAGCCTCGCACAATTTCCTGCATCACTGTGTCGGGTTCAAATTCGTCAGTAGGCTCGGTCACTACCGCCTCGTGAAGATGAGGATTGAATTGCTCGCCCACCGCCGGGATGGGTTTCACTCCCAAAGCATCAATTACTCCGTCGAGTTGCTTATGAATGAGATCCACACCGCTCAGGAAGTGTCTGAACTCATCCGACTCGCTGCTTTCCACTGTTTCTTCGGCTGCGAGTGCTCTTTTTAAGTTGTCCAGCACCGGCAGCAATTTTCCGGCAATGTCAGCCACTACACGACTGTAAGTATCGCTGCGTTCGCGTTCGGTCCTTTTGCGATAGTTCTCAAAATCGGCCTGCCGTCGAGCCAGCCGGTCCTTGAGTTCGTCAACTTCCGCTTCGATCCGCTTCAGTTCGGCCCTGGTGGCGACTAATTCGGCGACGATGGGTCCGCCACCTTCCAAGCTACCGGAAGAACTTTGCGCCGTAGCTTCGGAAAGATCATCTTCACCATTCAAATCGTTATCTGCCGGGTTTGTCTCTTCGTTCGGGTCCATTTCGTTGCTTATTAGATCTCTCTGCTCCTCATCAGTCTCTTCATGCTCCGCACTTGTTGCGGAGTCGCTTCGCTCCGAATCGAGAAACCTGATCGGAATTCGTGACCATGGGCGCGCTTTTTTGTCGGAGGCCATCACCCTGTAGTTTAGACGTTAGTAACGGGTCAGTTTCAACGGCCAGTCAGTAAAGAGGAACTTCATCACTTAGTCGGCGCTCAATCAAGCGCGCCATGTAGTTTACCATAGCCATTACGCGAGAATACTCAATCCTCATCGGACCAACCACGCCCAGCGTTCCCAGACTTTCACCGGGTCCAAAACGGTAAGGAGCAGTGATGAGGGTGCAATTACGCATTGACGAAGTGGGATGCTCGCGGCCAATTACTACGCGAACTTCATCAGACGATGAATACTGCTCGCGCGACACGCATTCGTTGAGAATCTTAATGAGCCGTGACTTCTCTTCAAAAGTTCTAAAGAGCTCACGCATCCGATCGATGTCCACAAAATCCGGCTTTGAAAGAATGTTTGAAGCACCATCGACATAAACCTCGCCGGAACCTGACTCTTCGCCTTCCAGACTCATGTCGCAAAGCAAAATCGCGTTACGCAGCAGCCGATCGTAAAGCGCTTTCTCCTCACGCATCAGCTCGAGTATTTCAGTACGAATAACCTGCAGACTCTTCCCTGTGAACTCGACATTAAGGTAACGCGCCGTCCGCTCTAACTCATCCTGCGTTAGCGCTTCGTCAACCCGAATGATCTTGTTATGAACGTTGTTCGTGCCGGTTACGAGTACAACCAGAATCCGCCGGTCAGAAAGCAGCAGGAACTCAATGTGCTTCAATTGGTTGTCTGCCAGCGATGGTGAAATGACTATGCCGACATTCTCCGAAAGCTCGGAGAGCGCATGAGAAGCACGCTCCATCAGGCGATCAGATGAGACCGAGTCCATGTCATTCGAAATAAACATGCGGTCAATTGCATGAAGGTCGGCTTGTGAGAGACGTGTCTCACCCAACATGCGATCGACGTAATATCGATATCCCTTATCAGTCGGAATCCGGCCCGCGGAGGTGTGCGGTTGTTCGACCAGTCCCGCCTCTTCAAGTTCGCCCATCACATTCCGAATGGTGGCGGAACTCCAGCCATGCCGATTAGCAAACCGGTCCGATAGGACCTTGGATCCCACGGCCTCGCCGGTAACAAGATGCTCCTTGATAATCGCTGACAGCACAGCTTGGCCGCGAGAATCAGGAGTTTCCTTGGTGTTCTGGTCGGGGTTTGAGCGGCGACGGGGCATCAGTAATTCGAATTTACGCCTTATTTTAGGGAATTCTATTGGCGGTGCAGCCTCGTTATGACTGACGCTGGCAGTATAAAGGAATCTGTAACATGCCTGCAAACATTGGTTTGGATTTGCAGTTCGACGAACAGCGAGATTGTCTAGGAAAGGCCCGAGACACCAGACCACTTTGGTTAAGCTACTGACTGGTAATAGTTTAGCCGGTCGATCAAAAAAGCACCTCCGCGTCGCGCGCAATCGGGCCCCAGATTTTGCACTTTACAAGGCATTTTTGGTACCCGCCCCGGCGACATTGACGCTCAGCCAGTCCCCTACTTAAGATGATGGCACACTGGGCTCTATTCCTGCTTCTCCAGTTGGGCTAAAGCGCAATAACTTTCCCGAATCGCAGCAGGCACTACTCAACTGCAAGTGGCCGTTAACCGTCACTCGAGATGACTGACACTCAGAAATTCTTTGCCGACGCCTTTCGCCATCTCGGCGGCAATCGCCCTGTGCCGGCGATTGAAGTACGGTTCTATCCTTATGCCGGCCTCCACCACACAATCAGGGTGCGCTCGGGTCGAGTCTATGTTCGTCTCTCTGATATCTGTAAGAATTGTCCGCCTGATGTGTTGAGAGCGCTCGCCTTTGTACTCGTGGCGAGATTGCTGGGGAAGAGGATCCCTGATGTTCACAATCGCGTCTATCGTGATTACTCCCTGACGCCTGAAATCATGCGGTCAGCGGATATCGCCCGCAAACGGCGTGGACGAAAGATGATCTCTTCATCTCACGGTGAGACTTACGAACTCGATCGCATGTTCTCGAAGCTCAACCGGAAGTTCTTTGATGGTGAACTGGAGAAACCGACGTTGACGTGGTCGCAAAGAAAGACGAGAACAATTCTCGGCCATCACGATCGCGTGTACGAAACGATCACGATCAGCAAGACTCTCGATTCTCCCGATGTGCCCGAATGGTTTGTGGAGTACATTCTTTACCACGAGATGCTCCACATTAAGCACGCGGCGCGCTTTATCAATGGGCGTCGTTACTATCACACGGCTGCTTTCAGACAGGACGAGCGGCGATTTCCACATTACGAAGAGGCGCAGCGATGGCTCGAGCGTGTGGCGCGCCAACGACGCCTCCCAAGAACACGGGCTGCCTGAGATCTCTTTGGAACCTTTCAAATCGCTGGGCGTTTAGACAATCGAGGTAGGTGGGCTCCTCAGGAAGGGCGGCTTTTCCAGAACGCTTTATGTTTCGGTGAAGCCGCCTTTTTGTATCAACCGATGGACTCATTGAGTCAGTTATAGGTTTAATAACCAGCAGGTTGGGAAGGGTGGTTTACCCCTACTTCAGCGTCCGCAATATCACCACTAAGAACAGTACGAAACAGCGGGGTTAAACCACCCTTCCCAACCTGCAAATTTCCCCCGCTTGGATGGCAAGGTTAGGTGAGTGGCTTCGACGCTTGTTGTTCCCGCCGCTGGACAAAGGCGTATTTAGCTCGCTAGACTACGCCGCTTGCAACACCGCCAGGATCGTCATCCTTGTAGTCGCAAGTTATTAATACCCACTTCAACTGGAGACCTCAGCAGACTATGGCAATTTCGGCTACTCAAATCAGGCGCGGGATGGTGATTCTTTTCGAAGGTGCGCCCTGTAAGGTAATAGAGTTTCGTCATCACACCCCCGGCAATCTGCGCGCTATGGTGCAAACCAAACTGCGCAACATCATGACCGGTTCGTCCTTCGAACATCGCTTTCGCTCCGCCGACACCATCGAACGAGCCAGCCTTGAGCAGCACGAGATGGAATATCTATATTCCGATGGCTCTCACCACCACTTCATGAATACCGAGAATTATGAGCAGGTTGCTTTGAATGACGACGATCTTGGCGATGCCGCACAATGGCTGTCTCCAGGACTGAAACTTCAGGCGGAGTTCTACGATGGGTCGCCCATCGGCATCGACCTGCCACCTTCCATGGAACTGACGGTCACGCGAACGGAACCCACGATGAAGGGGGCAACCGTCTCAAACGTTAACAAACCGGCCACCCTTGAAAATGGAGTCACCATCACAGTGCCACCGTTTGTGAACGAGGGCGATCGCATACGCGTGGATCCATCCGAAGCCCGCTATATTGAACGCGCAAAGTAACTAACACGCGCTCGGTAGGCCAACGGCGAGTCCGTCCCACCTGCCTATGTACCTTGTCTACAGTCTTGTCCTGACGCTCGGCTTTCTGGTTCTTCTGCCTCGGTTTCTCTTCGACGCGCTTCGGCATGGCAAATACGTTGCTGGATTCAAGCAACGCATGGGTGGCATTCCGCCTGTTCACTCAAACGGGCAAGGCGTGATCTGGTTGCACTGCGTGTCAGTCGGAGAGACACAGGCCGCTCGACCGCTGGTTGAATCGCTGCAACGACAATTTCCCAACCACCTGCTGGTGGTTTCAACCATCACGGTCACGGGACAAGCGCTCGCAAAGGAACTCTTCAAGACCACGGCGACTCAAGTGATCTACTTTCCTTTCGATTGGGGGTTCACTGTGCGACGCGCGCTGAGGAGAATCAATCCCTCGCTCGTGCTCTTGATGGAGACGGAGTTGTGGCCAAACTTTCTTCGGGAATGCGAACGTCAAAGAACTCCGGTCGCTGTCGTGAATGGAAGAATCTCGGAACGATCACTGCGCCGTTACCTTTTGATAAGACCCTTCATGGCCAAAGTGCTGGAGTCACTCGACCGCGCGATCATGCAAGGCGACAGCG
>JANNON010000605.1:0-6928 GCA_031399105.1 Blastocatellia bacterium
CGGCCATCCAGCCGATCATGTTATTCCGGCTGGCGGGCGTAAACGGCAGGATGATTACAAACTCAGTGCTCTCTGATTCGCCCGGCAGCTTCATCAAAACGTAGTAGGGATCAAGTGGTTCACTCTGCTTCTGTTTCTGCTCATCCACATTCACATGCTGCGCCACGCTCCAAACATCTTCACGCTGGAAAAATACTTTGGGATTTTGCGTGTGATAGAGCCCGTAGACTTCGCCCTGAACCTTGATCAGCGTCTCTGGATAGCGAACATGAGCTCGCAGATCCGCGGGCATCGAGGCAGCATCTTTGAAAAGTGTAGGGAAGGCCGCGCGGTAACTCATCATCAACGGATCCGTAGTGTCGAAAACGTAGTACTGGACTGAACCGTTGTAAGCATCAATGACAACTTTAGCGCTGTTGCGAATGTAGTTTACGCTGCGGCTCCCGGTCCGGTGATGCCGAGAATAGGGATAGGTGTCCGAAGTTGTGAAGGCATCGATAATCCAGAACAACCTCCCCTCATTGCTGACGACGATATAGGGATCATTGTCGTAGGTCAGAAACGGCGCCACACCGTTCACCATCTTGCGAATATTCCTGTTGATTAGCACGCGACTTTCCGCGGTCACATCGTCGGAGAACGGCAGCTTGGAGAGATCGCCCAATGCCCAAGCGAGAAGCATTCGGCGCAATCCTGATCCCAATTGGATCCCGCCGCTGCCCTCGTAGCTGGTGAAAGTGTTCTGCTCGCCTTGCGGAAAATCAAACTCAGCCTGCTTTGTCTTTACATAAACGTCTGTGTCGGTCTCTTGTCCGAAATAGATTTGTGGCCGAGTGATCTTGAGCTCCGTCACCCGCGATTCAATCGGCATGTTGGAAACGATGAACTGCGGCATTCCTTCCGGGGTAAAGCCATTGGCTGTGTTCATCGTGAGACCGTAGCCGTGCGTGTAGATCAATTTTTCATTGACCCAATTACGAGACTGTGCGGGCAGCGCACTGACCTTCATCTCTCTCGCGGCAGTCATGATTTGCCGAGTTTGGCCGTCCACCTGATATCGATCCACGTCCACATCCGGAAAGTCGTAGTAGGTTCGAATCGCCTGAATCTGTTTGAGCGTGTCCTGCAAAGCGCGCCAGTCCCACAGCCGAATGTTGTCGAGGGTCGGGCGATTGTTGGCAAGATCGAGGGCTTCCACCGAGTTCTCGGCCGCGAACTCGCGCAGTTCGATCTGATCGAGACCGAAAGCCCTTCGCGTCCATTGAATGTTGTGTTCGATGTAAGGCGTTTCCCGTCCGAGTTCGTTTGGCTTCACGATAAAGCTCGAGACGTAAGCCGGGACGATAACGACACCGACGATGTAAACCGCTACCGGAATGGCCAGGCCGGCCAGCAACAAACGCAGTCCTTTTTTCGTGAATGCGTTTAAAACTGCGATGGCTGCGGTTATCAGCAAGGCGAAGCAAACAAATGTCAGCGCCGGGAGCAGATAGTTCGCTTCGGTGAAAGTGACACCGGAAAAGGACTGGTGGTCCTGCCACAGATACGAGAAGCGTGAAAGATAAGTGCGCCAGCTAAGCAGCACCAGGAATGCGGCAAGCGCTATCGAGACTGCGGCAAAGGCGGTCCCAATCGCGCCCTGCTTTCCTGATTTGAGAATCTTTTGTGGAACGATCAAGGCGGCATACAAAAGCGCGGCGCAGAACACGATGAAAGACAGCGCCGTCAACCACGAGCTGATGTCCTCGTAAAAAGGTAGACGAAAGAGATAGAAGCCGAGCGGCTTCCCAAAAATCGGATCTGGCAACGGCGCATCCACTCGATTGAAATATCGCGCATACGTTTGCCACTGGCCTCTCATTCCCAATCCGTAAAAGACTCCCACCACCGCAGCAATGATCCAACCGATGGGGCGCACAAAACGCGCCGGCGAAAACTGCACGGGTTGGTTGTTTACAACAATGGTCCGTTTTTCAAGGACATGTGCAGCGAACGTTCGTTCGAGGAGCCACAACGCGCTACGAAGAATGACAATCGTGAGAATGGCATAGGCCAGGAACACTCCGACCTTTAACTTGAAGATGTACCAGTAAACGTCAGCGTATCCGAGCGAACCAAACCACAGCGCTGATAAGTAGACGGAAAGAGTGCGCGAGAGAATTATGAAGAGGACCACGGCTGCGCCGATTACCCAGCCAAGCCAGCGCCGTTTTTTCTCCGGCCCAACATCAATGATCTCGTCGTCGGGTACTGCGAAAGGATTGCTCATGCGGCGTAGCATACAGTTGAATCACAAGTGGCTCAATGAGACAGAAACTGTGCAGTGATCTTTGAGCTGCCCGTACTCCCTCAGGGTCCGCCTTCCTGACAGAGAGACTACCGAACTTGAATTCTTGAATTAGAGTTGCGCATCTTTAATCTCAAAGTCACAAGTTCGCCGATGCGAAACGGCTGTGTATAATGAGCGGGCCCGGCGCGGCAGACTTTCCCCCTCTTTTTGATCAATCAAACGCGTTTCGAAACAGATCTCGAATAGTTAGTTTTATGCTCACGCCAGAAACAGTTTTACAGAGTCGTTACCGCATTATTCGCCAGCTCGGACAGGGCGGAATGGGCGCCGTCTATGAAGCCATGGATGAGCGATTGGATACGACGATCGCTCTGAAAGAGACGTTGTTTGCCGATGAGCGACTGAGAAAACAGTTTGAGCGAGAAGCGAGGTTGCTTGCCAGAATGCATCACCCGGCGTTGCCTCGTGTTAGCGATCACTTTTCTGAAAATGAAGGCCAGTTTCTCGTGATGCAATACATTCCCGGAGAGGATCTTTCCGAGATGATCGCGAAACGCCGTGGCCCATTTCCTCCCGGGCAGGTCATGAGCTGGGCAGATCAACTGCTCGACGCGCTCGATTATCTGCACACCCAGGAACCGCAGATCATCCATCGCGACATCAAGCCACAGAACTTGAAGCTGACAGCGCGCGGCCAGATCATCCTCCTGGATTTTGGTCTGGCGAAAGGCCAGGCGAGCGAAGTTTCCCGCGTTACTACTTCGGCAAGCATCTTTGGTTACACGCCCAACTATGCGCCGCTCGAACAGGTGCAGGGACTCGGCACAGATCCGCGCAGCGATCTCTATTCTCTAGCGGCGACTTTGTATCACCTCGCCACCGGCGTAAAGCCGCCCGATGCTTTGAGTCGCGCCGCCGCGATCGTCAACGGCCAACCTGACCCGCTGCTTCCCGCGCACGAAGTGAACGGTGCGATCTCAGTTCAGACTGCAAAGGCGCTCGAGTGCGCGATGGCCCAGAACCGCGATCAGCGTCATCCGACTGCGGCGGCCATGCGACGTGCACTGCAGGGTTCGGAAGAGGCTACGGTTTCAAATAGAAGCGAAGCAAATACAGTCCTGTTTCCGCCCGCGGCCCCACTACTTGCGGATCCAACAGTTGCGAATTTGAACCAACGCACAGTGCCAGCGGCAGGAACCCCGGCAACCGTTGCGCCCGGGGAAACAACAGTCGTGCGCGAGTCGAAACCTGTCGGAAGAGGGACTCCGACCTGGATCTATCCTACGGCTGCGCTGGCGTTGCTCCTGGTCGGCGCGGCGTGTTTCTACGCCTATCGCAATTTCAAGAATTCATCGACCGATAGCCTGGCGCCGGCTGCTGCGGTTAGTCCGACGGCGACTCCGATTCCTGGTGCAGCGAGTTCACCGGGTAACGAAGTTAAGGTGGCGAACGACGCCGGCAAGAACGAGGCAGGAAAGTTAGAACCTGAGCCAAGTCCGGAGAAGACGCAATCAGATTCAGCCGCAAAAGATCGTGCGGCAAAGGAGCGATCTGAGTCTGAGAAAGAGAGGAAAGCCGCGGAGAAAGATAAGGAGAAAGCTGCGAAGGATGAGCCTGGTAAGAACCCGGACGTGACAGTTGAAGTACCTAAACCGCCCGAGATTGACGTCCCGAATGTGCCTGGAGGAGGCCGGCGAGGTTCGGTTCGAAAGGCAGGTGGTGTGACGATTCGGACGTTTCCCGATGGGTCACAGTTGATTACCAATGCTGATGGTTCGCGAGTGTTTATTGCTCCTGATGGCACGAAGCAATATATCTCCGGTCCCAACCAACGCAATCCGCGAAGAAATCCACCACGACCGCAGACCCCGCCTGAGTAATCCATGCCGAGGAGTAACACCCGAGGTTGCTGCGTTGCGGGCAGTCGACTCCTAAAGACCCTGACTTCATTGGTCGCTCGTATCGTTACTCCGAGCGTTCGAAGTTGGCTAAGCGACGCGATCTTTAAGGGAATGAGCTATGAGAAGTCATGTAGCGTTAAGTGAGTCAGCTTGTGCAATCCGGGCGAACAAGTTTCCCTCCGTGACCGATCCCACGAACTCAAGATCACGCCGAGTACGGAAAGCCTTGAGTGTGGTCTCCGGATTACTGTTGACGCTGACCATAGTTCCTACTTCACTTGGTCAGGCCAGCGACCGTCCTTGTCCTCCCGCAAGTGAGCGGACTGACGAGCCTGCACCCGCCTGCTTTACCGCCAAACAGGAACTGGGCCGACTGCCCGAGCGACCAATGTTCTGGCATTTGGCCGTTTATCCGACGCTCGCCGCAGCCGAGAGAGCGAAGGGAGCGCGCAGCACAGTGGTTGAATCGTTCGGGAAAATTTGGCTTTTCACGATCGCGGACGCCGGATGGCGCTCGGTAGGTGGCAAGCGCGCCGCAAAAATAGGTCCGCTTCCCGTTCAGCGCAACATAGATTACGAGGCGGTGTACATGCAGTCGGTCTTCTTGCCAGGGACCACGGCGCCGTTACACACGCATTCGGGGCCGGAGGCATTCTATACGTTAACTGGAGGAACATGTTTGGAAACGCCAGAAGGGGCACAGGTCGGGAACGGTCCCGGTCATGTGATCATTGTGGCTGGTGGACCGCCGATGCTGCTGATGGCTACGGGAACTGAAAAACGGCGCGGGTTAGTACTGATTCTTCATAATTCTTTAGAACCGGCAACAACCATGGTTCACGATTGGAAGCCGAAAGGTTTTTGCAAGAAGTAGTTTGAAAAAGCAGATGACTGTGCCACCAAAGACGGCGAGATGGTTTAAGCGGCGCGCTCTTATTGTGGCGCTTATGCTGGCGAGTGCCTGGATTTGTATTTTCCTGGTCGAAGCAGGGGTCGCCTGGGATAGGGGCGGCGAGTCGGTCATTCGCATTACGCCTCCGGCTCCGGTGTTTGATCAAAATGAGCGGAGAGTTGAACTGGCCGAACGACGCGCAAGTGTCGCGCGGGCAATTGGAGCGAAAGCGCTGCTGATGATGTTAAGTGCCGAACCGCGCGTCTATGCTGGTGATGTCGATTACGATTATCGACAGGAGAACAATCTCTACTACCTCACGAATCTGAATCAACCTCGAGCCACCTTAGTGCTCGCGCCCGGAAATTCTCAGTATTCGGAAATTCTGTTTATTCCGCGAAGGAACCGTGCGACGGAAGTGTGGGAAGGCGCGACATACACTGCGGAAGAAGCGAGTCAGATCTCGGGCATCAAGGAGATCTGGTCGGATCGCGAACTATCGCTTTTCCTGAACGCACTAAAAACCAGAAACAAGCTCTATCGGCCCAACCCGGAAAACATCTTGCTTTCGACAAACACCTCGGGTGCCGCTAATGATCGGTCTTCCTTTGAGTACTATTTTCAGCAGGCCGACCAGAAGGAAGCGAAACTTTACCTGTTGCTTCCTCGGCGTGCCGGGCATCCCGAATATCTTCAGGAGACCAGCCTCAGCGCCGACGCCGCAATAAAAGGCGGCTTCATTCTGGAAACCGCTTTGCCAATATTTCAGCATTTGCGTCAGCGAAAATCGCCATCGGAATTGCGGCTGCTGCAGCATGCAATCGACATCACCATCGAAGCGCAACAGCGCGCATGGTTAGCAGCGCGGAGTGCGAAATGGGAATACGAAGTCGCCGCTGAATTCAGTTACACGTACAAGCTTCGCAATGCTGACCATTGGGGATTTCCGTCAATCGTCGGCTCTGGTCCAAACTCCACGATTCTGCATTACGTAGAATCGAAAGGACCCGTGAAGCCGGGCGATCTGTTGCTGATGGATGTGGGCGCGGAGTATGGCCACTACACCGCTGACGTGACGCGAACGATTCCCGTGAGCGGAAAATTTTCGAAGGAGCAGGCGGAGATCTACCAGGTGGTCTACGACGCGCAGGAAGCAGCCGCCCGCGCGATTAAGCCTGGTGCTTTTATTTCAGACGCACATCGAGCTGCCACTGAAGTAATCAAAGACGGACTCCTCAGGTTGGGATTGATAAGCGATCGTAATGATTGGTCGTATGCAGTCTGGTTCCTTCACGACACTTCGCATTGGTTGGGAATGAACGTTCACGACGTGGGCGATGGCGGCAGGAAGTTAGAACCCGGAATGGTTTTTACGATCGAGCCAGGAATATATGTACGGGCAGACGCTCTGGACTATATGCCGCCCGGATGGAAGACGGAGGACTGGGAGAAGTTCAAAACGGCGGTTCGTCCAGCGTTGGAGAAGTACAAGGGCATCGGAGTGCGCATTGAGGACGACATGCTGGTCGTTCCGGGCGGCGCGCGTTGGATGACGGAAGCGTTGCCGAGGAAGATGTCTGAGATTGAGCAATTTATGGCGAGGGGACGGTTCTGAGATCTCAGATCTGAAATTTCAGATCTCAGAAGTAAGACAAGAACGATGAGTGATCTGAGATTTCAGATCTGGGCTCTCAGAAAACGGTGACCTGAGACTTCAGACTTGAGACCCGACGACCCCGACCGCCGTGCGAACGTCGGCACGATCACCGACTGGCTCCATCAGCTGCTGACCGGCGCCGACCCGCTGCCGGCCCTGCAACATACGCGCACCGCAGCCCAGCAGAC